>JAFVPG010000037.1 GCA_017505415.1 Lentisphaeria bacterium
TCACTGTTGCCCATGTCAGCATCAGAAGGCATACCGACGGCAGTACCGTGTGCTTTGAGCTGTGTAAAGGGACAAGTTTTCATTAAAGCATCAAAAGTCGGAGTATATGCATTGAGAACTGCATCTCCGTCGGTGTATTTGCCGAAACCTACGCCATCGAGAATAGCGAGGACGACCGGACCTTTGCGTTTATTGAATTTGGGATTGACAGTAAGATTGAGAGACATTTTTTCTATTCCTTATATAAATATATTATCCGCGGTGTCCGTCGACTTTAGCGGCAAGAACACCTTTGGTACTTGATTCACAAAATTCGATAAATTCGATAACTTCGGGGATTTGCGGAAACTCTTCTTTGATCTTTTTGAGAGCATTGGTGGGAGAGAGTTCACTGCGGTAAAATACTTTGTGGATATTACGGATGACACGAATGGTTTCATCGGAGAAGCCTGCACGTTTCAAGCCGACGAGGTTGACCATTTTGACACCGCCGTTACGGCCTTCTGCAGTCATGAAAGGAGGAACGTCTTTGGACATAGCACTGACACCGGAGATCATGGCGAAACGTCCGACACGGCAGAACTGATGGACGGCACAGAGACCGGAGATGAGAGCATTGTCTGCAACTTCAGCGTATCCGCCGAGAACAGAAGCATTTACAATGATAACGTTATTGCCGACTTTACAGTTATGAGCGACATGAGAACCAGCCATAAACATGCAGTGATTACCGATTTTAGTTACGGTATCGGGTTTTGTTCCGGAATGAACGGTGGTATTTTCACGGAAAATGTTGTCATTGCCGATTTCAACATAGCTGATTGAACCGGGAACTACGCCGTGATCCTGAGCAGGCTGACCGATAGCACTGAACGGGTGGAAAACATTGTTGCTGCCGATGGTGGTGTAGCCGTCAATATTGCAATGGCTGATGAGTTTGCAGTTGGGACCGATTTTGACATGAGGTCCGACATAGCAAAGAGGACCGATTTCAACGTTTTCTGCGATTTCGGCACCGGGAGCAATGATTGAAGATGGATGGATCATTTTTGTTTCTCTTTCGTTATATATTTAATATTTATTTGATTATTTTCAGGATAAATGAGGATAGCTTCCCTGAGAATACCTTTTTTTACGAGTTCTGTTGTAAAATTATTTCCGAGAATGAAACATGCGGTTGAGAGAATGTCACTGTCAATACCTTTGGCGGTAACAACTGTTGCACTGTACATATTTTGAACCGGATAACCTGTAAGCGGATTCATTATGTGAGAGTAACGTTTGCCGTCTATTACTGAAAAACGTTCATAATTGCCACTGGTGGCGCAGCATGAATCTGCCAGACGGATTTTCCGGATAACCGCATTGGAATTCAGCGGGTCACGGATGCCGGCTTCAAAGAAATCTCTGCCGTCTCTGTTTTTACCGAAACATGCGATATTGCCGCCGAGATTGATTATGCCGTTGCGTGCGCCTGCATTGCGTGCCGCATTGAGAGCGGCATCAATAGCGGCTCCTTTTGCAATTCCTCCGAGGTCAAATGACATTCCTTTGACGGTAAAAGTTACTGAACGTGCGTTATCGTCGAAACGGACTTTATTCAAACCGACTGCGGTAAGAGTTTTTTCAATTTCAGACTGCACAGGAGTATGATTCTGTTTGGCATAAAATCCCCAGAGATTCATAAGCGGTTTGGCAGTAATGTCAAAAGTTCCGTGGGTCAATTCATACGCTTTTTTGCATTTCAAGAGCAAATCATACAACTCTTTTGAACAGACAAACGGCTTTTTATCTGCTGATGCATTCAGCTTTGAAATTTCACTTGCAGGATTGAAAATATTGCACATAAGTTCAATTTTGTGCAATTCATCATAAACTGCTTTTGCAGCTTTTTCGTTAATTTCCGGAGAGTCAAAAAAAGAAATGTCGACAACTGTTCCCATGCACGGATATGTAAAACGCCCTGTCTGTACTGCGGCAGTTTGCTGTTTCTCCGCACCATTGATAAACGCAAAGAAACAGCCGATAACTGCAATCAGCAGCAAACAGCACCACATCTGAAGTTTGGACATCGGTTTGGAAGAGGTACAATTTTCAGAGCAGTTGGTGCAGTTGTCGGAACATTTATTCATAAAGGAGTATTAAATCCTTTCGACTTTGACTTCAACATTTTCGCCGTTGACATCAATAGTTGTGCTGCCGGCAATTTCATCGCATACTGTGATTTTTTCAGCGAGAGTTTCAGTGCTGATATAATCGGTGAATTTGGCAACAGCGGCGTCGCATGCAGAGTGTTTGAGTGTGACTGTGATACGATCGGCAACATCGAAACCGGATTCCTTGCGGAGGTTCTGGATTTTGCTGACAAGTTCACGGGCGAAACCTTCTGCGATAAGTTCATCATTCAAATTGGTATCAAGAGCAATGGTAATACCGTTTTCAGTAGCAACAGTCATTCCGGGTTTCTGTTCACGCTGGATGATAAGGTCATCGGCAGTGATTTCTGCATTTGAACCGTCAGCAAAGTTGATGTTTACGGGATTGCCTTTGACGATGGATGCAACTTCAGCATCGGTGAATTTTGCGATTTGAGCTGCGCCTTCCTTCATATTTTTACCGAGTTTTGCGCCGAGAACCTTGAAATTTGCCTTGGCAGAGCGTTTGACGAGTGCGCCTTCATCAGCTTCAAAACCGACTGATTTTACATTGAGTTCTTCTGCGATGATGGAAACTGTTTCTGACAACATTTTTTCTGCTTCAGCATCGGGAGCAACGAGCAATGCACGGCTGAGCGGCTGACGGACTTTCAGATTATTCTGTGTGCGCAGGAAACGGCCGAGAGAAACGGCATTCATAGTATATTCCATCTGTTTTTCAAGATAAATATCACGGCAGTCATCCGGAGTCGGATAGTCGCAGAGGTGAACACTCTCAGGCATTGCACCGGTGCGCAGATTCTGGTATATTGCCTCAGTAATAAACGGAATAAACGGAGCGGCAGCTTTGCAGAATGTCACCAGACAGTAGTACAAAGTTGCGTATGCTTCAGTTTTGTCAGTATCATTCTGGCTTTTCCAGAAACGGCGGCGTGAACGGCGGATGTACCAATTTGTAAGATCGTCGATGAATTTTGCAAAACGGTTTGCGCCTTTCTGAAGATTGTAACGATCCATTTCAGTACGGATTTCTTCGACCATTTGAGAAAGAGAACTCAAAATCCATTTGTCAAGAACATTTGAAACGTTCTGTGGCATTTTGTCATCTTTAGGCTCAAAATTGTCAATATTGGCATAAGTGATAAAGAAACTGTAAGCGTTCCACATCGGAATCATTACGCCGCGGAGTATCTCTTTGACTCCGGCCTCAGAGAATTTGAGGTCTTCAGCACGGACGACCTGAGAACCGAGCATGAACAAACGCAGAGCGTCTGCACCGTATTGATTGACGACATGAAGCGGATCGGGATAATTTTTCTTGCGTTTGGACATTTTCTGTCCGTCTTCAGCAAGGATAAGTCCGTTGACAACAACGTTGCGATAGGGAGATTTATCAAAAAGACAGGTCGCAAGAACCATAAGGGTATAAAACCAGCCGCGTGTCTGGTCAAGACCTTCCGCAATAAAATCAGCGGGGAAGTTCTTTTCAAAACGTTCCTTGTTTTCAAAAGGATAGTGTTCCTGAGCGTAAGGCATGGCACCGGATTCAAACCAGCAGTCGAGGACTTCGGGTGTGCGGTGGTAAGTTTTGCCATCCTTTTTGATAACGATTTTGTCGATGAAGTGTTTGTGCAAATCGGTGACTTTTTCACCGGAAAGCTCTTCAAGTTCAGCGACACTGCCGACACAAATGCGGTCTTCGGGATCATTATCATTGATCCAGACAGGGATGCAGGAACCCCAGAAACGGTTGCGGGAAATATTCCAGTCTCGAGCATTCAACAGCCAGTTGGTAAAGCGTTTACCGCCGACGTGTTCAGGCTGCCAGCGGACATTTTCATTATTTGCTGCGAGACGTTCATGCAAATCTTCAACTTTGACATACCATGCTTCGATGGCACGATAGATAAGAGGAGTATCAGTACGGTCACAGAAGGGATAACTGTGAGTAATAGTGGCCTGATGAACAAGTTTTTTCTCTTCTTTCAAACGTTTGATAATATCCTTGTCGCAATCTTTGCAGAAACGTCCGGCGTATTCAGGAAGTTTATCAGTGAAATTGCAGGACATATCCAGCGGGTCGGCGATAACATCAATACCTGCTTCTTTCGCAACACGGAAGTCGTCTTCACCGTATGCCGGAGCTATATGGACGAGACCTACACCGTCATCAGTACTTACATAGTTGTCATTGAGAACTTGAAATGCTCCGTTTGCACGGCATTCAGCAAAGTACGGGAAAAGCGGTTCATAGGTCCAGCCTTTAAGATCAGTACCTTTGAGAGTGGCAACAACTTCATAATCTTCTGCTTTTTTGAAGAGTGAAGAAATGCGTGCAGTTGCCATAACGTAACATGCTTTTGCCTCATCAGTAAGGTCACGGACGATGCTGTATTCAACATCAGGACCGGCGCAAATCGCAAGGTTTTCCGGCAAAGTCCACGGAGTTGTGGTCCAAACGAGCAAATAAGTATCTCCCCAGGCATTATCTGCACCGGAAAGAACTTTTACACGGACAGTAACGGCGGGGTCCTGAACGTCCTTGTAGTTTGAACCGGCTTCAAAGTTTGAAAGAGGAGTTGAAAGTTTCCATGAGTACGGCATGATGCGGTATGATTTATAAACACGCCCCTGATTCCAGAGTTGCTTAAAAATCCACCAGATCGTTTCCATGAATTGCGGATTCATAGTTTTGTAGTCATTGTCAAAATCGACCCAGCGCCCCATACGGGTGACAGTTCTGCGCCAGTCATCGACATAACGGAGAACCATAGAACGGCACTGTTCATTAAATTTATCAACGCCGAATTCACGGATTTCATGAGAACCGTTGATGCCGAGAGCATCCTGAGCCAGAGCTTCAATCGGCAAACCGTGAGTATCCCAGCCGAAACGGGGGGAACATATTTACCGCACATGGTCTGATAACGGGGAACGACGTCTTTTATTGTTCCGGCAAGCAAGTGACCGTAGTGAGGCAGACCTGTTGCAAAGGGAGGCCCATCATAAAAAACGAATTCATCTGCGCCTTCACGCTGCTCAAGTGATTTCTGAAATGTGTTGTTTTTTTCCCAAATAGAGAGGATTTCCTCCTCCTGTTTGGCAAAATCAATACTGTTGCTTACAGGTTTGAACATAATTTTTTCCTTATATGATTTTCATTTGAAATTTTGTTTGCATAATACAACCGACAAGCCTTTATAAAACCCGTCAAAGTAATATACATGAAAAAAGATTTTTTTCAAGGAAAAAACAGAATAAATCAATATTTATTTTTCAGAAAAAAATTATTTTCAAACTGTGTATGAAAGTTTGCTGCGGTGAACACTCCGGGTAATTTCATCCCAATATTTGTCCTGAGATTTATCATAGATCGCAACAACATGAAAATTTGCTTTCAAAGCTGCCCGGATAGCGGAGTATGAGTCCTCAAAAACAGCAGTTTCCGGAGGCGTTGATTTAAATTTATCTGCACAGTAAAGAAAAATATCAGGGTTTCTTTTGTCTGCGAAACCGTCTTCTGTACTGCATATAAATTCAAAATAATCAGCAATATCAAATTTTTTCATTACCGTTTTTATCAGAAATTGCGGAGATGCGGAAGCTATGCACATGCGTACA
>JAFVPG010000342.1 GCA_017505415.1 Lentisphaeria bacterium
ACTTCCTTCAAGTTTTGACCAGTCCGGCTGTACTATTTTTTCCTGAAGTTCTTCATTGGATAACCGGTTGTCAGTATCATTTTTTACTGCAGTAATATCCGGATCAATGACACGGGTCACCATATCATCAATCATTTTTGATCTCTGATTTTCATCTTCAATATCAAATTTTTCAGATGAATTTTTTCTTACCATGCTTGCTCCAGTTGCTGCAATCTTGGCAGCAGTTTAGAACCGACAGTATCAAAATCAGAAAAATATTTTTCATCATTATTTTTATCAATGCTCAATTTTATTGAATTACGCATACGGAACGTATCCGGGAAAATAAAACATTTAGCTTCAGAACTGCCATTTTCAAAACGTCTGACACTGACAATAATACCGACGAAACCGCCTTCTTTAGTCATTACCAAATCCCCCTCAGCAGCCTGAGTTTCGCTTGAAGATTTCAATCCGTTGCGAATATACAAATATTCATCATTTTCCTTCAAGCTTAAGGAACATCGACCTTCCAAACTGCCTCCATCACGACCGAATGAATCATATTTGAACAAATACAAATTCTGCAATCCGCGGCGTTTCAAATCACTGAAAGTAAGAAAAGCAAGAGTTTTACCATAATATTCTCCAAGTTCAAGACACGCCACCCGGATATCTTTGCGCGGAATTGTCAAAAAACCTCTGAGCTGCTGCCCCGTAACATCAGAAGTATCAGGGGCATAGGCTTTGCAAACGTACTGCAAAACATTCTCAAGTTCCATTTCCTCTCCGAACTTATTGGCACTCAACAAGCGGAAAAGCGAAATAAGAACCGGCTTATTTTCAACTCTGATAACCGGCAGAAAAAGACTCTGCACCATTCTTCTGTTACTCCAGAAACGCTCCTGTTCCACATAAACTCTGAGATTCTGAACAGTTTGGTCATAATAGTCAAGGACATTTCCCTCAATAGTTTTCCGAAGCTGTTTTATATCCTCCTGAACAGAAACCAATTCTGTTTTAACATCGGCAACTTCCTGTTTAACTGCAATATTTTCGGCACGCACTTTTGAAAGATCCTTGATCGCAGTCGTCAGGATTTTCCGGGTTGATTTAATTTCCTGAACACGTACCCCGACCTCTTTTGTTTTACGGTCGAGATGTTTTCGTCCTATCCGCACCTGCTGTTGAGTGGAAACGATCACCTTATCTTTTTCAAAAACTGTCTCTGTAAGTTCATTGATTTTTACATCTTTTTGTTTATTTTCTTTTTGAAGAACAGCTTTTTCATCACGCAAAATACGGATACTTTCATCCTTTTCCTTCAAATTTTTATTAATGGCGGCAATTTCCAAATCTTTGCGGCTGAGAGCATCCTGCAATTTCTGCATCTCTTCAGAATCAAGCTGTTTCTGTTTTGCCTCTTCTGCCTCTGCCTGAATAGAAGTAAAACCGAGAATCCGCTTCGTATCTTTCAATGCACCAAAATTCAAATTACCAGGTTCTCCGAATTCAAATGCATCAAGAATATTTCCGTCAGTGCCTGCTCCTCCTCCTGAATTGCCGGAAATCTTTGACATTGCACTGCGAAATTTAGAGGGCAAAGTTGCAGCTTCATTGGAAAGAGAGCGGCTCTCTTTTACATCAACATTTTCAATATCTTTCTTTTCGAGGATCTCCAGCTGAATATCGGTTGCGGCAAGCTGCGCTTCAATTTTTTGCATAGCCTCACTGCGAGCTTGAGAATAACCGAATTTCTCCTGTGCGGCTTTCAAGTCGAGAAACGCCTCTTCGAGAAGAGTTTTTTCATTTTTCAATTTATCAGCAATAACTTTGGCTGTTTTGGTATTGACAACAGTACCGTCATTGCCGTAAGGATTTTCAAGCGTAGACAATCCTGTAATCATCGACAGCAGCGACAATACAATAAAGTCAAGCATTACAATGAGAATTGAACGATTCAATTTTTTCTCCGTTGAAAATTATTCTTCCACTTCTATCTCTGCATTTTCTGCGGCGGCCTCAGCAATTATTTTCTGTTTTGCCGGATAAAGGATCCCCAAGCGTGAAATAACACTGAAAATAATACCGATGAGCGTTGACGAATAAGCCACCAGACGGCTGCTCTGCGGCGAAAATGAAATCAGCAAAAAAGATGATACCGAACCGAAAAGTCCGATATACAACGGCAAATCCAGAAAAGTATCCGCATTTTTGAAACTTGCAAGTTTGAATGTTGCAGTAAAATCACTTCTGACAATTTTTTTGACCACACGTCCAGCCATAATAACAGCAAAAATTTGCAGAAAAATAATAAACGTAAAAATAAAAAGAGAAATTTTACCGCCGAACACCGGCATAAAAAGTTCAACTTTGCCGGGATCATCCGTTGCGACCCGCAATCCTGACTGATTACCGGAACTGCTGCCGAAGAGGTTTTGCAGTGTACTGGATGAATCATACAGATAACTCAATATCCAAGCCAGTATTGCCAATAATACCACAACCAGCAATACAGAACCGAAAACTTTAAAAAATTTTTTCATAAACGCTCCTTACTTCATAATCATATTATACATTGTATAATGTAAAACTACTTTATACAATATTCAAGAAGAAATATCAATTTTTTTTCTGTTTTTTTATAAATGTGCAGAACCGTAAAAATATTCATCCGGCAAAATCGGCGTCTTCAGTATCGCAACTTCAAGTTCTGCTGCAGCTTTTGCATCAACTGAGATGCCTTCAATTCCATTACGATAAATTTCTGCAAGTTTCCGCATAGCAGGAATATATTTTTCCCCGGCGGCAAACTGCAAAAATTCAACTGCCTGTTTATTATCAGGAGCAATATTTTCTGCTCCCGAAAGCAAAATTACTGCCGCATAATATGCTCCCAGCGGACTTTTGTCGATTCTTACACTGTCCCTGAACTTTTTTAATGCTTTGACCGCAGATTTTTCCGTTCCGCTACCATTCAAAAGAGCAATACCAGCCTTTATTCTTCCCTTGCTGCTCCATGCATAATCATAATATCGGAACGCTTCCTTCAAATCTTTGGCAACCACAATACCTTTCTCATAAAATTCTGCGATTTCTGAAGCGGATATTCTTTTCAGCTGATGATCTCTGCTCTTGGAAATCAACATATAATAATGAAACGATTTTTCAAAATCTTTTTCCACTCCTGTACCTTGAAAATACATACGGGCAAGCTGCAAATACGCACTTATATTTTTCTTTTCAGCTGCTTTTTTATACCATTTTACGGCTTCTTTCCAATCCGGATTCACTCCGAAGCCGCGAAAATAACAATAGCCTATCGAAACCATTGATTCAGTCTCGCCTTTTTCCGCCGCCTTGTGAAAAAAATCCAATGCTTTTGCAAAATCCTGCTTCACTCCGAAACCGAAATAATAACAATTCCCCAGCCGGTATATTGCTTTGACATGCCCCTGCGCCGCTGCCTTTGACAAATATCTGAATGATAAATCATCATCTCTTTTTGTTCCATTGCGGAAAAAACTCATCATTGCTGCCCGGAATTGAGCATCTTTATCGCCCTTTTCCGCCGCCATACAATAATATTTGAATGCTGTTGCGGCATCTCTTTTCACGCCTCTGCCGTGTGCGTAACAGTAACCGAGCTGATACATGGAATGTGCATCACCTTTATCTGCACACTTCTGATAATAAAGAACTGCTTTTTTCTCATCTTTCTGAAAATATCTCCCGGAAAGACAATTATATGCAAAACTTCGCATC
>JAFVPG010000343.1 GCA_017505415.1 Lentisphaeria bacterium
AAAATATTCCAATTACTGTTGAAAGGGTAAATTCTGATTTTGAGGTTGGGTATCGCATCGAAAAAACAATTAAAAACGGCAATACGATCCGTCATATTTCCGATTTTACAACACTCTTTACAGTTCGGCGCGATGCGGAAACCGATCTCTGGTTTGAAACCGGAAGCTGGCAAGAAATAGACAAAAAAATTCCGGCAGTTACCATATATAAAGAGCTTTGGAAAAATTCTGTTTGCACCGAAATCAAAAACAGCAAGCGGATTTATAAAGAGTTCCGATTGAAAGATCGATTCCGCAAGATCAAACTTGGCAGCATTGAACCGGAATATATTATTCAAAAATCAGTAAAATGAAAGAGCGAGTTTATGAAAAAAAGTTTTTGCCTGATCTTGTTATGTCTGTTCTCGAGTGCGGTTTATGGTGCAGAGAAAGTGCAGCCATTTATTGATTGTGTAATTACGAGTTCTCCGGGGGAATTGCACCATCATTTGAACTATTCTCCGGGATTTCCAGTTCAGGAAAGCAAACTTTTTTTGATCTTACGCTATGGAAACACCGTAAAAAGAGCAGAAATCCCTTTGCAGAAAACCATTTCTTTTGAGTGGAAAGATTCTCCCGGGAAGACTGCTTTTTGTTCTTCCAATATAAAATGGGAATTCCCGCGAGTCACAAATGTTTCAATAGAAAATAAGCTTATGCCAAGCAAGATTTTGTTTCCGGGCAGGAAAGTTGTTTTGATGACATGGAAAACGACTTCACTTGCTGACGGGAAAACGCTTGAGCAATTTTGTGGAGAAACGGGTCTGGAATTGCAAGTGCCGGAGCATATATTAAAAAAATATGCCGGCGGTATGAGTTATGAAGATCTGGTTATGCAAAAATTTTTGAAAAAGCTGAATGTTCCTGATTATTGGCAATTTGCCAAAAAATTTCCGGCAATCCCCCCGAAAACCAAATGCAAATATCTGACTTATCCGGAAATGATCCGTGGCAATGTCGTTGAGCTTTGGGATAAATATCAACGGAAATACGTCGCGGGACAAATTACTTCGCTGACGTTTTTGGAGTTGGAAATCCGCATAATGGAAGTTATGCTGTATGCCCAAAATCTTCCCGAACCAATGCGCAAAAAACTTGTAATGGAACAATGCAGAAGATATAAAAAAATCTTGTCTCTGACCAAAGATGCCTTTTCCGCCGGAGGGGTAACCAAAGAATCTGTCGATATTGCCAAAAGCAATTTGAAACGTTTCATGCAGAAACACAATATTAAAGATCAATAAATCTGCCATGACAACGATGGAGTGAGTTTATGAATAAAGCAGAGAAGTCGAAGAAAAAACAGGCTGGTATTGTTTTGATCACCGGATTTTTACTGTTTGTGGTGTGGAACCTCGTCTGGTTCAGTCCGGTTTATCCATTGTGGCAGAAACTGGATGGACGTTTGCCGGAAAATATCTATTTCCCGGTGGAAGAATTTCTCGCTTTGAATGGTCATCACAATTCCATTTATGCTTCACTTGGAAGTCTTATTATTGCCATTGGTACCATCATCTGGGCATGGAAATTAAATGGAAAATTACAAAAGTGGTATGAATATCTTTTATTGTTTATTCTGCTTTTTGTTGCGGCGATGATCACCATGCCCTGCCTTTGCCGCCCGGTAGAACATGCGAGACGCCGCCATTGCGATGCCCAACTTCGCATGACATATGTCGCACTTGAACTCTATGCAGAAGAGAACAATAACGCTTTTCCCGAAACAACCGATATACCCGATACTGCGCAAATAGGAAAAATCACGCATCCGGTAAATTATTACGGCAAAGGAAAAAGTTTGAACGGTAAGCCTTTTATCATTCTTGAAGATGCCTGCCGGGTCCACGCCGGAGATTTGCGTCACCGTATTTGGAGCGACGGCAAACGGGAGCTGTTTTATCCGTGGCGCAGCAAAGGAGATAACAAATGAAACATTTGAAAATATTATTTGCTGTAACGCCGGCGGTAATACTGCTTACCGTAATATTTATACTTGCATCAGCCGAAAACAAGGAGTCGATCCGGAAATATCAATCGTATATATTTATTGATGATATCAGCAACTGTTACATGTGCGGCAAGTACGATAAATTCAGCTGTAATCTGTCGGTTGAGAAATCTGATGGTTATAACTATAAAATAAATATAAGTGATTCAGCAGATGAAAATAACAAGTCATGTTTGTACGGAAAATTCAATATCATTGACCGTAATGACGGAACTTTTGCTTTTGTCCGGAATGCATTGATCCGTTCTGATTTTGGTTCTCAGATGCGAAGTGCAGAGGTGGCTTTAATAAAATATGATAAAAGCTGCTATTATTGGATGTCCATAACCATACAGAACCAAAAAGAGTTTTATATTGTGAATATCGTATCTCCGGCAGGAGATAAAATAAAAAACATCAACGTTATCAATGCATCAGATGAATATCCGGAAGATATTGAAAATTTGATAAAACAAAGTCTGAAAAAACACAGTGTAAAATCATGAAGAATTGCCGGATCGTCAAATTACTGTGCGCCGTTTGTATCACGAGCTTTCTTACCGGGTGTGCATCTCCATACATCGGCAAAACCCGGCAGGAAATCGTGGATATCATTGCACAGGACTACAAAGCTTCTCCGAAAAATATCTATATCCGTGTTTCTCCGGACAGTAATTGGGTATTCAATCATCCGGAAGAAATATTGAACGATCCCCGACGGGGAAAGACCATGAGACAACTTGAACAATGGGGGATTTTGCCATACAAAAAATTCTGGTATGACGGCAGCTTTTTCACTCTGCTCACCTTTAAAAACGACATCGTTATAGAAGCGGAGGAAATCTACGGCGGCGGTTACGGTTTTAAGCCCTGGGGATTCGTTTTTTTACTGATCGCACCTCTGTTTCTTTAGAAAATAATTCCCGCACTTGCAAACGCCTGCGGGAGATGGTATATTACCAATAGAGGTATATATGGAAATCACATACAGAATATTTACTTGGCTTATAAGTGGTACTGCATGGCTTTTGCTGATGCTTATTTTTGCACCTTTTATTATCGTCCTTTCTCCGGTTGGGAGTTGGATAATCCTGCCATTGATTTACGGGGGATTACTTTTTTACAACTGGAAACGCATGATAAAAAAAGATACTGTTTCAGAACCGGCAGGCTTTTCCAGAAAACAAAGTACTTTGATTTGGAGCGGGATCGTATTGATCATATTTTCGGCTTTGAGGTTGATCTCTTTTTGGGTTGGTAAATCCTGCTATTTTCTCGGGATCAATATAAAGTATTATTTTATTCCGTTGTTTTTGATACCAGCTGCTGCAATATATTTCCGCCCTTTCAAAAAACATGAAAAAGGAAACTCCTTCGGAATTACCGGCATCATTGCCGGCGCGCTGTTATTTTTTATTTCTATGATCCATGAGGTTACTGATTACGCTTTTACCGGCAATAAGCTGCCGATCGGCTACGATATGCCAAGTTTCATGCAGGAGAGATTTTTCCCTGCCGGAGCTTATAATTTTGAAATCAAAGGCGGAAGTGGTTTTTTAACGAACTATGCGGAATGGAGCTGTAATGTTTCAAAGGAGGATTTTGAAAAATTCCGCAAAAAGCACGGATATAACTTCGTATTGAACCGCACAGATGTCAACGAGGACAAGAATTTCGGTCCCTTGCACTATTCTGACTATGGCTGGCCAAAGCCCTATTATTTCTACAATAACCGCCATGCCAACGGTGGCGGCTTGACCATGCGTTATTCCGTCCCGGAACAGAAGTTGTACGGGCACTATGCCAATCGCTGATTATTTTGTCTTCTGCAGTTGTAAACGCCTGCGGGAGATGGTATATTACCAATGAGACGGTTGATTTGAGTATGGAGGAATGGAATATGAAAAAAAATTGGATTTGCAGTTTGCTGTGCATTTTGATAATCGTTTTCCTCGTTGGATGCGGCGGGAT
>JAFVPG010000344.1 GCA_017505415.1 Lentisphaeria bacterium
ATTGAATTTCGCAAATACGCCGGCAGAACAAAAAGGCGCGTAGATAGCCATCCCCGTTTTATACTGCGCAACAGTCCCGGACGCCATCCCAAACCTCCCGCATTCTATCCCCTTCCCTATCTTCCTTGCAATAAAAAAAGCTGTGCCATAAATTTACATGCCAGCATCACAACAGACTTTAACCGCAAATTATCTCTTACTGCAATCTTTCAGCAGCAAAATTTGCCTCATTATTGATAATAAATTTCTATATTTTTTCTGATAAAAAACAAATCAGCCCCAAAATAATAATTTACATTTTCGATTCATGCAATCAACAACATTTACAATAATAATTTTCTTTATATTTTTATTTTCCGTCTTGAAAATTGACAAAAAAAACAGTATATTAAGCAAGATAAAAAAACAATATAAGGAGATAATTTTATGAACACCGAAGTTTTAATCATGCCATGTCTGGACATGCAGAACGGCAGAGTTGTCAAAGGAGTTCACTTCGTCGACATCAACGATGCCGGAGACCCCGTAGAATGTGCGAAAGCATACTGCAAAGCAGGCGCAGATGAACTTGCAATGCTCGATATTTGTGCAACCGTTGAAAACCGCGGCACTATGCTTGAAGTCGTCCGGAAAGTTGCTGAAGTATGCACAGTTCCCCTCACCATCGGCGGCGGTATCAACTCCGTCGAAAGTGCCAGAGCTGTTCTTGAAGCAGGCGCAGACAAAGTTTCCATCGCCAGTGCCGGATTCCGTGATCCCCAACTGCTCAAAGACCTTATCAAAGAATTCGGAGCAGACAAAATCACTGTTGCCATTGACGTTGACAAAAATGAAGACCTGCCGTCAGGCTACGAAGTTTATGTTGACGGCGGCAGAACACCCACCGGTTACGATGCTCTCGAATGGGCTATCAATGTTGACCGCATGGGCGTTCCTGTTATCCTCCCGACCTCAAAAGCAGGTGACGGAGCCAAAACCGGTTACGATCTCCCCATTATTAAACTCATGCATCAGAAATGCAAAGCAAAAATCGTTGCTTCCGGCGGAGCAGGCAAACTCGAAGACTTCCTTGCCGCTGCAGATGCAGGTGCGACAATTCTTCTTGCCGCAAGTGTTTTCCATTTCCACATGATCGATATTCCTGAACTCAAAGAATTCCTCTGGAAAAGCGGATATAAAGTCAATCGCTGAATATAAAAAGGTTTTTTCATGGCAGAATTTGTACACCTTCACGTCCATACTCACTACAGTTTGCTCGACGGAGCATGCCGTTGTTCCGACCTTGCCAAACTTGCAAAAGAATATAATATGCCCGCTATCGCCATGACCGATCATGGTTTTGTCGGCGGCGCACAGGATTTTTACAAATCCTGCAAAAAAGAGGGTATCAAACCGATTATCGGATGTGAGGCGTACATTTCTCCGACCACACGTTTCGACCGCAATGCCATGATCGATCACATGCGCGGCTATCATCTCGTGCTGCTGGCAAAAGATGAAACCGGTTATTTGAGTTTGTGCAAACTCATCTCCGAAGCATACCGCAACGGCTGGTATTACAAACCGAGAATCGACAAGGAACTGCTTCAACAGTACCACGAAGGTTTGATTGCTCTTTCAGCCTGTATCGGCGGAGAAATCCCCAATAAACTCATAAACAGTGATTTCAAAGGTGCGGAAAAAGCCATCTGTGAATATGCCGAAATTATGGGCAAAGGTAATTTTTACCTTGAAATAATGGATCACGGCATGAAAGAGGAGACCATTGCCAATAAACTTCTCATCGAATATTCAAAAAAATTCGACATCCCGCTTGTAGCTACAAATGATGTCCATTATCTCAAAAAGGAACACGTTCCCGCCCACGAAATAATGCTCTGTATTCAGACTCAGACAAAATTGGACGACCCCAAACATTTCTCCTTCCCGACTCCTGAATTTTATTTCAAAAGTCCGGATGAAATGTATGAACTTTTCAAAGAAGTGCCGGAATCTTTGAGCAACACTCTTGCCATTGCCGAACAGTGCGGATTTGATTTTAAATACGTTCCTGAAGTCAACCACTATCCGCAATACAAACTTCCTGACGGCACTGTACCGGGCAAGGAATTTCTCCGTGATATTTGTATCAAAAATATTCCGAAACGTTACGGCTTCGATCCGAATTCCGAAAATCTTACCGATTTTCAGAAAGAACTCATCGAACGTATGGATTACGAACTCGGTATCATCGACAGAACTCATTACTGTTCCTACTTTCTGGTAGTCAGCGACTTTATACGCCATGCAAAAAGTCAGGATATTCCCGTTGGACCGGGCCGTGGTTCAGGTGCAGGAAGTCTGGTTGCATTTCTGACTGAAATCACCGACATTGACCCGTTGCGTTACAATTTGCTGTTTGAACGTTTCCTCAATCCTGAACGTGTCAGCCCTCCGGACTTTGATATTGACTTCTGCGAAAACCGCCGTACCGAAGTCATTGACTATGTGCGTCACAAATACGGAGAAAATTCCGTTGCACAGATCTGTACCTACGGCGCACTCAAAGCAAAAGCAGTTATCAAAGACGTCGTGCGTGTAATGGGATTTGACTTTGAACACGGAGACCGTCTCTCAAAACTTATTCCCGAAGAGCCGAAAATGACTTTGCAGAAGGCTCTCGACATGTCGCCTGATCTTAAAAAACTTTACGATACCGAAGACTGGGTCAAAAAAGCATTCGATTCAGCCATGGTTATTGAAGGTCTGAACCGCCAGCTCGGAATCCATGCGGCGGGCGTCATTATCGGCGACCAGGAACTTGACAACCTCGTTCCGCTCGGCAGAGGTGCCAAAGGAGAAATCATTACACAATTCACCTCTGTTCCATGCGAAGAATTGGGACTTTTGAAGATGGACTTCCTCGGATTGCGGACTTTGACAATCATTCACAACGCATTGAAAATGATTGAAAAAAATCACGGCTACCGTCCTGATATGTCAAAGATACCGCTTGACGACCAGAAAACTTTTGACCTTTTGCGGAGGGGCGACACCATTGCCGTGTTCCAGTTGGAATCCGGCGGCATGCAGAATCTCTGCCGCAACTTCGGTGTGGATACTCTCGAACACATCATCGCTCTGCTGGCTATCTACCGTCCCGGACCGATGCAGTTCATTCCGACATTTATCGCCCGTAAAAAAGGCGAAGAAAAAATCGTTTACGAACACCCGAAAATGGAAAAATACCTCGCTGAAACTTACGGAATCATGCTCTATCAGGAGCAGATCATGCAGATCGTTCAGGTTCTGGCAGGATTCAGCCTCGGCGGTGCAGATATTCTCCGCCGTGCTATCGGTAAAAAGAAAGAGGACGTCCTCAAACAGCAGAAAGCAAAATTCATTCAGGGCTGCTGGGATACCAATCAAATTCCTGAAGAAGTCGCTAATATCGTTTGGGACAATATCGAAAAATTTGCCGGTTACGGATTCAATAAATCACACTCTGCCGCTTATGCCTTTGTCTCATATCAGACTGCATGGCTCAAAGCCAATTTCCCGGTTGAATTCATGGCGGCAGTGCTTACGGGCGAACTTTCTGATGCAGAAAAAATCGCTTTTCTTATCAATGCCTGCAAGGAAATGGATATAAATATCCTTCCCCCTGACGTGAATTTCAGCGATATTCAATTCGGTACTGACAATGGTTCCATACGTTTCGGACTCGGAGCGATCAAAGGTGTAGGCGAAGCCGCTTCAAGCAAAATTATCGAAGCCCGTGAAAAAGGCGGCAAATTCAAATCATTTCAGGATTTCTGCGAACGCTGTTACGATGCAGTCAACAGCCGCATGATCGAACATCTTGCAAAAGCAGGAGCATTTGACTCTCTCGGCTTGCGCCGTTCCCAGGTGCTTGCCATTTCTGAAGACATGATGCGTTTCTCATCGTCCAAAGCCAAAGATATTGCCGCAGGTCAGGCATCTCTCTTTGACCTTCTCGGAGGTGATGACGGCGAAGTCGACAACGGCTGCAATGTTCCGATACCGGATATTCCTGAATTTGATATGGATGACATTCTCAAAAGCGAAAAAGAACTGCTCGGCTTTTACGTCACCGGACACCCCATGCAGCAGTATGCTCCTGTCATCAATGCCGTTGCCGCTCCCAAACTGCATAATCTTATTGAACTTGAAAATGATGTTCAGGTGCGTCTGTGCGGTATGGCAAGTTCATACAATCAGAAATTCAGCAAAAATTCAGGCAAACCATTCGGCATTCTCATGCTGGAAGACTTGGATACAACCGTTGAATGTATGCTTTATGAACGTGCCATAAAATCTATGAATGAACAGCAAATAACCATCACTACCGGTATGCCATTGCTCATTGAAGGTGTTCTCAGCCGCAAAGAAGAAGGGGAACCGCCGCGCATAATCGTAGATAATGTAAAAGAATTACAAAGTTCATTGCCTGAAACAATCAAAACAGCTTTCCTTTTCGTCAATGAAAATGAAATGACCAATGAACTTTTGCAGCAAATAAACTCCAAACTTGCCGACAATCCCGGCAGTACTCAAATCACATTCTGCTGTACTACCAAAGACCAGTATTATGCTTTCATTGATACCAATCGTCAGGTAAATTTCACTTTCGATCTGTTGAAAGATCTGCAAGATGTTCTCGGAGCTAAAAATATAAAATTGAAAAGCTCTCCTTTCCGCAATGATCCGAAACCGAGAAAATTTTACAAAAAAGATGTCCCCGCAGATAACGAAGCCGAAAAGAAATAACTCATGAGCAGAATTACGGATAAAATCAAACTTTTTTTCCGTTTTTTGTTCATCAGAGAACGGATTTTCTGTGAAGGAATACGAGACGGTATTCCTATCGGACTCGGATATTTCGCTGTTGCATTTTCTCTTGGCTTCACAGCCAGAGAAGCTGGATTGAATGCATTCCAGGGATTTCTGGCAAGTCTGCTCAATAATGCATCAGCAGGAGAGTATGCCGGTTTTACCGTCATCAGAGAAAATGCGCCTTACTGGCAGATGGCAGTAATGATTCTTATTGCCAATGCACGTTATCTGCTGATGAGCTGCGCTTTGAGTCAGAGATTTTCATCTTCAACTCCATGGTATCACAGAGTTTTTATCGGATATGATGTTACTGATGAACTTTTCGGAATAACTATTGCACGCAAAGGCGATGTCGAACCAAAATACTTCTACGGAGCAATGCTCTGCGCCGTTCCCGGCTGGTCAATCGGCACACTTCTCGGTGTAATTGCCGGAAATATCCTGCCGGACAGAATTGTTTCTGCGTTCGGAGTCGCACTATTCGGCATGTTTATTGCTATTATCATTCCCCCTGCCCGTGAGAATAAAATCATACGGCTGGCAGTGATTTGCAGTTTTATTTCAAGCTATGCAGCAAGTATTCTGCCGTATGTTTCAAAACTCTCCGAAGGAACAAGAATAATGATTCTCACTGTCGTACTTTCCGTACTTGCCGCCATATTCTTTCCAGTAGATGAAAAGGAAAATGCCGATGAAAAATAATCCTTACATCTATATTGCCATTATGAGTGCGGTAACACTCGCTATCCGCATTCTGCCGCTGACTCTGATCCGCAAACAAATCAAAAACCGTTTTATACGTTCATTTCTCTATTATGTACCGTATATCACGCTTTCTGTAATGACTTTTCCAGCCATTATCCACACCACAAAATCACCGTGGGTCGGCAGTGCTGCCCTCGTTCTCGGTATAATTGGAGCATGGTTCAAAGCAGGTCTTTTTCCGGTTGCAATCCTCTGCTGCATCACTGTTTTCATACTTGAATTTTTCATTTGACAAATCAAAAACAGACTGCATTAAAATAACTTTACAGATATTCCTGCAAATATTTTCCGGTATATGATTTTTTGCATTTTGCAATCTGTTCAGGAGTACCTTCAGCAATAATACAGCCGCCTCCATCGCCGCCCTCCGGTCCGAGATCAATGACGTGATCGGCACATTTGATAACATCAAGATTGTGTTCAATCACCAGAACAGTATTCCCTTTGTCACGGAGCGACATCAGAACTTTCAAAAGTTGTTTAATATCTGCCAGATGCAAACCGGTAGTCGGCTCATCAAGAATATAAATCGTATGCCCTTTGGGAACTCGTGAAAGTTCTGCAGCAAGTTTGATACGCTGTGCCTCTCCGCCGGAAAAAGTCGTGGCACTCTGACCGAGTTTAATATACCCCAAACCGACATCCTGCAAAGTTTTGAGCTTGCGCCGCAAAGGTGTTACAGTATCAAAAAAATCAACCGCCTGATTGATCGTCAAATCCAATACTTCAGCGATATTGAGTTTTTTGTACTTTATTGCAAGGGTATCTTTGTTGAAACGTTTACCGCCGCATTCGGAACATTCAACGTAAACATCAGAGAGAAACTGCATTTCAATCTTTTTTATCCCGTCCCCCCTGCACTCCTCACAGCGTCCGCCTTTTACGTTAAAACTGAAACGTCCCGGCATAAAACCGCGCATTTTCGATTCCGGCAAAGCGGCAAAAAGATTACGGATAACTCCGAAAGCCTCTGTATAAGTAGCCGGATTTGAACGTGGGGTACGTCCGATCGGACTTTGATCAATAACGATTGCTTTATCAATATTTTCCAAACCGAGAACACCATCACATTCCCCGACCGGCAAATCTTTTATTTTCTGATGCTGATTCAATGCCCGTACGAGGATTCCGTTGACAAGCGAACTTTTTCCCGAACCGGAAACACCGGTAATACAGCAGAAAGTTCCGAGCGGAATTTTGGCAGTGACATTTTTCAGGTTATGGAATTTTGCATTTTTTACAGTAATAAATTTTCCATTGCCCTTCAAACGTTCAGCAGGAACTTCTATTTTTTCACGTCCGGCAAGAAAATCCCCGGTCAATGAACGCGGAAAAGCAGGTAATTCTGCCGCCGTTCCCTCCGCCACGATTTCGCCTCCGAGTACTCCCGCTTCCGGTCCGAGGTCAATAACGTGATCCGCACGGCGAATAGTATCCAAATCATGTTCCACAACCAGCACGGTATTGCCGATGTCACGCAGTTTTTCCAGAGTATCAAGCAGTTTGTCATTATCCCTCTGATGCAAACCAATAGACGGTTCATCAAGGATATAAAGCACCCCCATAAGTCCGCATCCAAGCTGTGTTGCAAGTTTTATACGTTGAGCTTCACCGCCGGATAATGTACTTGAAACACGGTCAAGTGTCAAATACCCCAAACCAACATCCAGCAGGAATGTTAAACGGCTTTTTATCTCCTTCAGCAAATCCGCAGCAATTATTTTCTTCTCCGCATCAAGCTCAAGATTTTTAATAAATTCAAGAGCCGCAGTAACCGGCAACTTGTTGAATTCATCTATTCCCAAGCCGCCGACTTTTACAGCCAGGCTGACCGGATTGAGGCGTCGGCCTTTACATTCCGGACAAACACAACTGCCGGCATATTCACGCAAACGCTCACGCACACTGTCCTCCTCTGTATTTATCATACGGCGGCGAAGCAGTTCCAGAACTCCTTCAAAAGGTTTACTCCAATGATACTTTTTCCGTTTCATAAAATAGTCAAATTCAAGCGGCACATCTCCTGTACCGTTCAAAATAAAATCCTGCAAATCTTTTTCCAGTTTGCCGAAAGCCGTAGTCAGCATGTGAGGCGCATTATACTGTTCGGCAAGTTTACGCAGCAGCAGATTATAATACATGATAAGATGTCTCGGCCCGCGACGCAAAGCAGGGATCGCCCCTTTGGCAATGGACAAAGATTTGTCAGGCACAACCAATTCAGGCAGCATTATCTCCATATTTCCGAGTCCGTTGCACTTCGGACATGCTCCGTATGGAGAATTGAAGGAAAAATTTCTCGGCAGCAATTCTCCGAAACTTTTTCCGCACTCCAGACAGGCAAGAAATTCACTGTGCGTTTCTTCCGCAAATTCTCCATTGCCATGTTCAATCAAAAGTTTCAATACGCCATGCCCCTGCTTGAGCGCAAGTTCAACTGAATCCTGTAAACGTGAACGATCCAAATCACCGGAAACCAGACGGTCTATGACGATTTCAATATTATGACGGAGAGTTTTTGCCAGCGGTTCGACCTCTTCCAGCAGCTGCATTTTGCCATCTATACGGACACGCACGAAACCGTCTTTTTCAATATTTTCAAGCACATCACGGTGTTCACCTTTTTTACCGTCAATGACAGGAGCAAGAATGACAAAACGTTTTCCCGGCGCCATCGCAAGCAGTGTATCAGTTATTTTCTCTGCTGATTGTGGCTGAAGTTTTTTGCCGCACTGCGGACAATGAGGAATTCCGACATGAGCATAAAGCAAACGCAGATAATCATATATCTCTGTAACCGTGGCAACAGTTGAACGCGGTGATGAACCTGCGCTCCGCTGTTCAATGGCAATAGCAGGTGAAAGTCCTTCAATATGTTCAACCTTCGGCTTCTGTAAACGGTCAAGAAACTGACGGGCATAAGCTGAAAGACTTTCCACATAACGGCGCTGCCCTTCCGCATAAACAGTATCAAAAGCCAAACTGGATTTACCGGAACCGCTCAAACCGGTAATAACGACAAGTTTATTACGTGGAATGGAAACATTCACATTTTTCAGATTATGTTCCGAAGCTCCAACTATTTTTATATTATCAAGCATTTATAACATCTCCTGCTTTCTTCTGTATTCATGTATTTTCTTCAATAAATCATACGGAATTGCCATTTTTCCACCACCGGAAGCAATATCAACTCCCGGCCGGTTGGTTCCATGATAATCACTGCCTCCCGAACAGAGCATTTCCTGCTGTTCTGCAATCTCAAGCAGCAATGCAGTTTCATCGGGACTGAACATACTATAATAACACTCCAATCCGTCAAGGCTGTAATTTTTCAATTTTTTGACCATACGCCGAAGATACCCGGATTTGCTTTTCTGGTCACGGCACACCGGATGCGCCCATATTGCCACACCTCCGGCACGGTGAATAATTTCAATAACTTCAGACGGCATCGGCAGTTCACGGGGAACGTACGCACTGCAATTTTTCCGCAGATATGCAGCAAAAACATCGGCTATCGACTCAAATCCGTAATGCTTGACCAGATACGAAGCGAAATGAAGTCTTCCAAGTGAATCATTGTGTACAAAATCCAATTCATCCCTGTCAATCGGATAACCGAGCGAGGCAAGTCTTTTGGCAATATCAATATTACGTTTCAAACGCCCCTGCCGTATTTTTTCGAGCCATGCGGCAAACTCTTCATTATCAATATCAACAAAGAGTCCGACAAAATGCAGTTCTCTCGTTCCATACATACTGGAAAGCTCAATACCGGAAATAAATTCCGTATCAGGATAATCTCTGCCGACAGTCAAAAACTCCCGCACTCCTGCAACAGTATCATGATCAGTAAGAGCTATCGCAGCCATTTTCCGTTCCCCGGCAATACGTGCAACCTCCGCCGGAGCCAAAGTTCCGTCACTTGCATTGCTGTGAACATGTAAATCTATCATTTTTGTATAATCTATCTCAAGCATGGTATTCCTTTCAATTCTCTTATTATCAGAGCGAGACGCAATTCCGGCGGATTTTTCAAACTTATTCTCGGCAGTCTGCCGTCTGCTTTTTTGTAAACTTTCTGTCCATCACTCATGGACAATATCTCTCCTGCCAGAGAAATTGAACGGAATCCCCGTTCAGAACCGAGTAATTTTATCAATGTATATGTAAACATCAGTTCTGCACTCTCCGGCATTTTTCCGAAACGGTCGACAAATTCTTCATGCAATTCATTCAATGATTGTTCAGAATCCTGCACTGCCAATTTCCGGTAAGCACCGATACGCAATGACTCATTTTCTATATATGACGGGGGAAAACCGCAAACCATTTTTCCTCTGTCATCCCGTATGCCGGGAGTGAGAAAATCAAAATTTATCTCCGCTTCAGGCAGGAAACGGCGCGGCTTATTCTGCATACGGTCAACTTCATTGCGCAACATTTTGCAATAAAGATCAAATCCGATGGAATTGAGATAACCGCTCTGTTCAGTACCGAGGATATTGCCGGAACCTCTTATTTCCAGATCCCGCAAAGCAAGCTGAAATCCGGCGCCCAGATTACTGCATCTGCGAATTGCATTTATACGTTTCAAGCCGTCAGAACTTATAAGACCGTTTTTCGGCAGCAGCATATATGCATAAGCCTGATGTTTCCAGCGTCCCACCCTGCCCCGCAGCTGATACAGCTGTGCCAAACCGAAACGGTCGGCGCGTTCAATGATCATAGTATTGGCATTGGGAATATCTAATCCGGATTCAATAATCGTGCTTGCCACCAGACAATCAATTCTGCCATGCTGAAAATCAGTCATCACACTTTCAAGTTCTTTTTCGCACATCTGCCCATGAGCAACTCCGATACGGCAGTCAGGCAGCATCGCCTTCAGTTTCACAGCAGTTTCATCAATGGTTTTAACACGGTTATGCAGATAAAATATCTGTCCGGAACGGCTCATTTCATGATTTACAGCATCAATTATTGTTTTTTCATTATAAGGAGCGATCATAGTCCTGACCGGCAGACGTTCATTGGGAGGAGTAATAAGAGTACTCAAATCCCTTGCTCCGGACATAGCCAGATAAAGCGTTCTCGGAATCGGTGTCGCCGACATGGACAACACATCAATTTCCGTACGCATACGGCGGAGTTTCTCTTTATGCTTGACCCCGAAACGCTGTTCCTCGTCGATTATCAGCAAACCGAGTTTTTTGAAATTCACACCGCTGTAACAAAGCGCATGCGTTCCAATAATGATGTCGATTTTTCCCTGCGCCAGACGGCTTAATATCTGTTGCTGCTGCATCGGAGTTTTAAAGCGGCTCAAACTCTCTACGATAAATGGATAACGGGCAAAACGGGCAGCAAAAGATTCATAATGCTGTTCAACCAGAATTGTTGTCGGCGCCAGCACAGCCACCTGATAACCCGCCTGTACCGCTATAAATGCCGCCCGCATGGCAATTTCTGTTTTGCCGTAACCGACATCACCGCACAGCAGTCTGTCCATAGGTTCAGCTTTTGCCATATCTTTGCGTATATCCGATGTAGCCTGCGCCTGATCCGGAGTATCTGAATATGGAAATTCATTCAAAAAAAGTTTCAAATCAAAATCACTGCATTCAAATTTCAAACCCGGCAGAACTTTTCTGACAGCCTGCAGCTGGAGCATTTCGGCGGCAAAAGTTTTAATAGCATTCTGTGCTGAAAGTTTGTCATTGTTCCATTTTGAACTGTTCAGGCGGCTCAAACGCACCTTGCCGGGAGAGCCCATGTAACGGCTGAGCATAGAACTCTGACTGACCGGAATTTTAAGATACTGCTCATCTGCAAATTCAAGTTTGAGCATTTCACGAACCGTACCATGAGCATCACGGGAAAATTCAGTGCCGCAAAAAATCGCAATCCCATACTGCACATGCACAACCACATCGTTTTCTGCAATATCATCCAGCGACAAATCATCATCTGCACGGCGCGCAACAGCAACTTTTTCCCCCTGAACTGAAACAGTTTTTCTGGCAAAAATATTAAGATTGAAAAGCTCATTTTCTGATAGAATAATCAACTTGTCAGCAGGAAAAACAATTCCGTTGTTAAGTATTCCAGTGACAAATTCAAGTTTGCCGAAAGTCTCGTCTCCAAGTTCACGGCAATATTCTTGCAACTGCGGCAAATGGTCCTCATCCGAACTCAGAATAACAATATGATAATCCATAAAAACATAATGCCGTATCTGCTCAAAAAAGAGAGATTTCATCAGTTCATAAGATTTTTCACGACTCTCTTCCTGCTCAAGTTTCATAAAATTTTTGAGAGGCACGAAACATGGTGCAACTGCATATTCCGAATTGCCGCTGTCCATATCAAAATCAACCATACTGTGAAGCATGCCATCTGCTTTTTTCATCTTCAGAAAATCAGCAAACGCCTTTTGAGAACTCTCACTGCCATATTTCAAAAGATGCTCACGGCATATACTTTCATTGAAAACAACAATTTCACAATCTTCAGGCAAATAATCAAAAACAGAACTGAATTCATCAATATTTTCAGAAGGTTTTGACTTGGCACAGATTGTATAATTTTCCGCTTTGCCAACAGAACGCTGATTTTCCGGGTCAAAATAGCGCATGGAATCAAGTTCTTCCCCCCAGAATTCCAAGCGCACAGGATAATTTTCCTCTACAGAAAAAATATCTATAACTCCGCCCCGGCGGGAAAATTCACCATGAGTACGCACCTCGATTTCATCATCATAATCATATTCAACCAGCATCTTCAACAAATCAGAAAAACGGGGAGCATTCTGCAAAGTAAGAACTTTTCTGCGTTCAGCAAATATTGATTTTGGAGGAGTCGGATTTGCAAAAGCACAAACACTGCCGACAAAAACATTATGAGTATCCTGCAAAATTGTACTCAATGTCCGGATTTTCCGGTTGAAAGCTCCTGCAAGTTCAATTTTCCCCCTGTTTTCTTCCGGAATCAAAAGAATTTTATGTTCAGAATCACCTAACATATTGTGCCATAAGACGATAGAAGAATAAACATCTTCAGCGCATCCCAATTCAGGTAGCAGCACTGCCAGAGGTCTGCCCGACTGAAAAAGCAGAGGATAAACGATTGGTGCTATCGCATCAGCATCAACATGATAATATGAAAACGGTAAACTGTACCTGTTTTTCATGATTTTTTCAATTTTTTCCTTAAAAATCATTTATCCACTCTTGACTTTTTCTTAAAACATGTTATATTAAACTGTTTATGTGTATAGTTATCTTCTTTTAAAAACTTCACTCTGACTTTTTTTTACTGTACATGTAATAATATAGCCCGTGAATGAAGTTTTTAAATCAAGATTCAAATATTATTCAATTTTTTTCAAAGGACATGTGTTTATGGCTGAAAAAAAAGCAAGTGCTGAAAGCAAAAAGAATAACGCTGAAGCAAAAGAAAAAGTAACGGCTGGAGCTGCTAAAAAATCTTCAAAATCTGATGCGCCCAAAAAAACTGCCGCTACAAAAATGAAAAAAGCCATGACTGTCCGCCGGTCAGTTGCTAAAAATTCTGACGATTCAAAAACTTCCGTCTCTATAAAAAAAGCTTCCTCTGAACGCCGGAAATCAGTTATCGAAAGCCAAAAAGCAGAAGAAAAAAAACTGACAGCAACAACCATTACCGGCAGTGAGAACATCGAATCCCCCGTCGATGAAAAAATTATTACCCCACAAACAGAGCCGGAAGCAGCCCCAACCGCCATTATTGAATCAGCTGCAGATACTGCACCTGCAACAGAAAACAGCGATTCCAACGAAAAGAAACGCCGCATCCTCGGCCGCAGCGGTATTGCAATCACTCCCGACCGCACCAAAAAAGTGCGCCGCAAATCTGTAAGTGAAGGCGGTGTTGCAAGCCCCATTACCAAAAAAGAAAAAGATTCTGCACGCCGTATCGCTCTTGAATCAAAAGTTGCACCCACTTCAAAAAATGATACGATGAAAGTCTATATGGCTGAAATCGCTCAAATATCACTGGTTTCAAAAAATGAAGAAGCTGAACTTGCCGATGCCATTCACAACGGCGATACAACTCTCCATGAACAGGCACGTACAACCCTTATCCGTGCCAACTTGCGTCTGGTTGTAAAAATCGCTCACGACTTCAAAGGACTCGGACTTCCCCTCCTCGACCTCATCTCCGAAGGTAATATCGGTCTGATGCGCGCTGTAGAGAAATTCGATCCATCAAAAGGTGCGAAATTCAGCTCTTACGCCGCATGGTGGATCAAGCAGTCAATGCGCCGCGCTCTCGCAAATCAGAGCCGCACCATCCGCATTCCCGTTCAATCCGCAGGCAAAATAAACAAAATCAAATTTGTCAAGATGAAACTTGCCGAACAGCTCGGACGCGAACCTACTGACAGTGAAATTGCAGAACATCTCGACTTCAGCGAAAGAACCGTTTCCGGTCTGCGACTGGCAGATTTGCATACATTCAGTTTGCAGGATTCAATTCAGCAGGGCGAAGAAGGCGAATTTCAGGACATCATCCCTGACCGCCACGCAATGACTCCCGACCAGATACTCGGTGATGTCGAATCCGTCCACCGTCTGATCGACCTGCTCACAAAACTGGAAGACAGAGAACGCAAAATCCTCGAAATGCGCTTCGGTCTCGGCGGCAACAAAGCCCTGACTCTTGAAGAAGTCAGCCAGAAAATCGGCAGAACCCGTGAACGTGTCCGCCAAATCCAGAATCAGGCTTTGGCAAAACTCAAAACCCTGCTCGCTGATGAGTCAGGATTTACCGTTGATTGATTTCCATACCGCAAGGTTGAATATAAACACTTAAACATTCGTAAAGGAGGTGAAAAACTATGGATACTGAAGTTCGTTTGAAAAAAGGCGAGCCTATCGATCGCGCTCTTCGCAAACTCAAAAAGAAGCTCGACAAAGAAGGCACTCTGAAAGAACTCCGCAATCGCCGTCATTACGAAAAACCGAGCGAAATCAAACGTCGCGAAGCCAAAATGCGTCGTCACAACTGATATGCGGATTTTCACCCGAAGGACTGCTGCAGCAAATGCGGCAGTCCTTTTTTATGTTCTGTATCTTAATAAAAAAGGCTCTGTACTAAACATTGATTGATAATTTGAAAAAAATGAGGGGTTTGGGGTATAGTGAATTGCGATAGCAATGAGCGACAATACCCCAATGTGGCTAATCCGGCGGAAGATTTGATTGCTCATTCCATAAAAAAATGGAAGGAGCAATCAAACATTCCG
>JAFVPG010000345.1 GCA_017505415.1 Lentisphaeria bacterium
GTGTGCGTGAGTAACGCAGACCTAAGGTCGAGTAACGCAAGGCAATCGTTAAAACAGCTCTCATTTTTTGAGAGAATAGATATAAAAAATAAAAAACAGTGTCAAATTTATTTGAAACACTGTTTTTATTTTTTATATCCTGTTTTAACGAAAAAAAATGGTACCCCGGGCGGGAATCGAACCCACGACAAACTGCTTAGAAGGCAGCTACTCTATCCCCTGAGTTACCGGAGCACTGTTTATAAGATACATCATTTTTTTATTTTTTCAACTCTTATTTCAACTATTTTCTGATTTTTACTGCAAATCGGCGCAAATGATGACCGCCTGAAGTCGCCAATTAACAGAATTTCTCCGTTTTGATGCCGCAGAATACCTACTTTATCACGATTTGGACCGTGAATTTTTTGATTCGTCAATTCAGCTTTGATACTGGAATGTGAACCGCCGAATTTTTCAAATGTTTCTCCTTCAATGCGGGAAGTTATCAGCAGCGGACAACTCAATTTATCCATAGCAAAATAAAATCTGTCAGCAGTATATAAAACTTTGTCTGTAATTTGCGCTGAATATGAATAATTTCCGAATTGTGTATTATTTTTTTCCTGCCAATTCCAAGTTACTGTTTCCGGAAGCTGAGTTTCTGCCGCAGTTATTTGCCAGAAATCATCTGTACGTACATAAAAATGTTCAGAGTCAAGCTCAATTTTATGTTCAAATCTGTTATTGGCAGTTCGCAGCACATTCTCAAAACGGTTGATAAAATTTTTAGCAGGAATAAATTCATATTGCAATTTTTTACTGAAATACATGCGTAATACACGCACTCTTAAGGCATTAGGTAAATTAAGCCAGAATTTATTTTCAACTTTTTCCTGCATGCGGATTTTTTCATACTCTTTTGCCGCACATCCTTCTATAAAAAGTGCATCTTCTTCGCAAACTTTTGCACTTTGAACGATTCCTTTTACCGCATACGGGAAAACATCGGTCAATTCATGCAAAAATTTATCCCGCAGATAATTACGTCCAATGGAACGATCAAAATTACTTTTATCAATGCAATATTTTTCAAACTTTTCCGCCTTCAGAAATCCTTCAATATCCTGCCGTGAAAAATCCAGCATAATACGTCTTACAGGCATGCCGTCAAGTTCGGAAAATTCACGTAATCCGCTTAAGCCTGAAACATTTGCCCCTCTGAAAAGGCGCAAAAGTACATTTTCCGCCAAATCATTTGAATGATGCGCCAGATGAATTTCATAATTCTGCAAACCGGAGGTAATTTCGCGCCATTTATCCAAACGCAGGCGGCGGGCGGCACATTCCATAGTTTCGTTTTTGTACATGTTTTCAGGAACATTCAGAGAAAATTGCAAAAAATTTACATCATATTGCTGCGCTGTCATACGGCAGAATTCAGCATCCTGCAAACTTTCCTGTCCGCGCAAGCCATGCTCAAAATGTACTGCTGTAAGCTCAAAATGCAATTTATGCCGCCAATAATTCAGCAACAAAAACAATGCACAACTGTCCGCCCCGCCGGAAAAGCCGAGCAGAATATTTTTGCCTTTGCATGGTTGTAATTTTTTTTCAAAATCAAAATAATTCATGATATTGCCTCTGTTATGCAGATAATATAACAAACTTTTGTGATTTTTCAAAGTCTGCTCTTGATTTTACTGAATAATAGTTTATAATATCAAACGATCTAAAAAAAATCATCTTTTTTATATAAAGGTTTGGGATATGCTCAGAAATTCAACTTACAGCGATGGTGAAACTACCGTGAAAGCGGTTTCGTCACATCTTGTTATTGATAATATTATTCAGGACAATGCGGTCATTCAGCATGGCAAAAGCAATATTATTTGCGGTTATGCAGAGCCGAATGCATTTGTGAAAATTGAGTTCAATAATGCGATTTTTTCAACGATAGCTTCGGATAACGGCAGATTTACAGTCCGTATTCCTCCTATGGATGCTGCCGAAAATCTGCACATGACAATTTCATCCAAATCTGAATCCATCATTTTTAAAAATATTGCGATCGGCAACATCTATCTTATTGCCGGTCAATCAAATATGGAATTTAAGCTGAAAGACTGTAAGCCGGGTATTGAAACTCTTTCTGCTGAAGATTTGAAAAATATCCGTTATTTTAAAATCCCGATAAGATCGTTTTATGGAAAACAGACGGCTGTAAACGGCAGCTGGCAGATCGCTGACAGAGAGTGTGCGATACAGTTTTCGGGAATAGGAGTGTTTTTTGCAGCTGCTCTGCAGAAATCATCCGGCATCCCGGTCGGCTTGATAAATGCCAGTATCGGCGGTGTCAATATGGAAGCATGGCTCAGCCGGAAATCACTGCTGAAAATTCCGGAATACGCTGATGAGATCCGTGAATATGAATCTATCGTCAGCACCCGTGATACTGATTTTGCAGAGCAAATGCGAACTCTCGGAGCCAAGCTGAATGATAAATTGAAAGAACTTTTTCCTGAAAATCCGCACGATTACGGCGAAGATGAAGGATTTTTTGCAGAAAACTTTGATGACAGTGCATGGGACAGTATGCAGACCCCTGACAATTGGACGCTGGCAGGTCATAATCATGCAGGTATTTTCTGGTTCAGAAAAGAAATTTTTCTTCCCGAAGATGCGGAGAAACATGCTTTTTCGCTTCATTGCGGAGCGATTGACAAAGCGGATAAAACCTATATAAACGGTATTCAGGTCGGAGCTACCGGCGATATGATAAATATGAGTACATGGAATACTCAGCGTGTTTATGAAGTTCAGCCGGGAATTTTTAAAACAGGCAGAAATTTGATTGCCATTCAGGCTTCATCTCTTGTGTCGGTCGCCGGTGACGGCGGTTTGATTGGTCCGGCAGATGAGATGTATTTAATTTCGGAAGACGGGACTGTACGCATTGCACTCAATGGTGAGTGGAAAATAAAAGAGACATTTGATGCCGGGGTGGAAGGCATGACCTGCATGCGCAGTTTGGGGCAGGGGTGTGCAAATTCATTTCATATTCTCTATGACAATTTGATTCTGCCGCTGGCGGGAATTTCGATAAATGGCGTTATCTGGTATCAGGGAGAGGCAAATGCGATATGCATGGCGCACACCTATCAGAAATTACTTACCGCCATGATAAATGATTGGCGAGATGTTTTTGAAGATCAGGATTTACATTTTTATATTATTCAGCTGCCGGAATTCAATACTCCGCATTATTTTTCTCTTCACAGTCAATGGGCAAAACTTCGGGAAGCTCAGCTTTTGGCTGCTCTTGAAACAGATTCAAGCTGCATTGTGACTCTCGGTTACGGAATGCCTGACGAAATTCATCCTCCGGACAAAAAGCCTGTTGCTGAAATTATTGCCTCTATCGAACAGAAACGAATTGACGGCTTGCCATTGCCGCAAATGCCTGTATTGAAAGATATTCAAAAGAAGAACGATTATCTGCTTCTTACGTTTGACGGAGAAGAAATCGCTCCCGATTTACGCGGTTTCACTGTTGCCGGAAAGGATATGATTCCGGTTAAAGCTGAAGCCGAACTTTTGTCTCCGCATCAGATAAAAATTTATGCGGCTGAAGTCGCAGAACCTGTGGCTGTCTGGTATGCATGGGCGGACGCTCCTATATGTCACTCCTTCCGAACCATAAACGGGACTCCGGCATCTCCATTCAGAGCTGTAACAGATTAAAAATGTTGTTTTTTGAAACTGTTTGATTTTTCAGGTGTATCCCGCTTGATTTTCGGTAGAATACTGATATATTAACGGCTGTGTCATTTTATTTTTTCAGATTAAAGTTTGAAAGAGAGTTTTGAATTATGCCTGAATATTTGATATTGATACTGCTTTCTGCATGTATTCTCGGAGTTTATGATATTTTTAAAAAATCTGCTGTCAAAGATAATGCGGTACTGCCTGTACTGTTTTTTTCAAATCTTGCAGGAATGATTGTTTTTTTTGCGATGGCGGCAGGGCAGGGAAAATTTGTTGAATATGCGACAGGTTTCAACGGTATCGGTCAATTCGGACTGATTTTTATGAAAACAGTTATTGTTGCTGCAAGCTGGGCGTTGAGTTTTTATGCGATGCGTGAGCTGCCGATTTCCATTGCCTCACCGATCAGGGCGACTGCGCCATTCTGGACATTTATCGGCAGTCTGTTGTGGTTCAGGGAATTTCCGAATTGGATGCAGGGAACAGCCATGATAGTAATTTTTGCCGGATATTATATGTTTACAGTCATAAGCAAGATGGATGGGATAAATTTCAAAAAACATAAAGGATTTCATTGTATAATTCTTGGAACGCTGGTTGGTTCACTGGCTGCATTATTTGATAAATATTTGATGGGGGTTCTGCATATTCCGAAAACGACGGTGCAGTTTTATTTTGTTTCGGAATTAGTATTGATTTTCGGTGGCGCATGCATTTTGCGGCAGTTTTTCAGCAAACAGAAGACACCTTTTGTCTGGCGCTGGTCGATTGTTATGGTTGGAGTTCTGCTGGTTATTACAGATTATGTATATTTTGCGGCGGTGAGTATCCCCGGAGTGCAAATAGCTATTCTGTCATTGATACGGCGGAGCAGCTGTATTATAACGTTTCTGGTAGGATACAAATATTTCAAAGAGGGCAACTTCAAGGTCAAACTTTGTGCATTGATATTGTTTCTTATTGGTGTGACTCTGCTTGCATTTGCCAAATAAAACATTATTATTTTCATAAAAAAATTTGACATTATTCTTTTTCAGATTAAATTAATTAAAAATATGTGTTTTTTAAATTAACGAAAGGATTTTTTCACTGAATATATAAAGTTAAAAATTGTGCATAAATAAAGGCTTACGCAACAAATTACCACAATGTTTCAAGCCGGGAATCAACAGGAAAGTACAGATTTTGTGCCGTGTATCAGATACACGGTGCATTTCTGAGTGTATTCTTGTTGGCGTTGTGGTAAACGTGTTGCGTGGTACATTTCTGAAATGCACCTCTTTTTTTTCACGGAGCAAAATATGATAGATAGAATACCAGTCCTGAATGCCGAAAAAATATTGTTTAACTCTGTTTTGAGTGGAAATTTATTTTGTAAACCGGAAGAGAATATTCAAGCAATAATAGGAACTTATATAAAAGATAATGAGATAAAAAATATAATGCAGGTCTTCAATTTGACTAAAACAGATTTTGAAAATATTTACTATCATATTTTCAGTTCATTTGATTTTTATAATTTGATTTATCTGAAAAATATTCCATGTCTTTTTGCAACGGCATTGATACTTGATTATAATAGTATTAATACAATCGCAGGAAGAGTTAATTTTGTTGCAAGAAAAAAATATTTACTTGAAAATGCACATTTATCTGCGGTTGCATTCTTTAAGACTGAAGCTGTTAAACAAAATATAGTCTCTGTTGAATATTTTTGTCGTAATGGAGTATATGACAAGTTAAGAAAATAAATTTTGCGAAATATTTATCTTACTGGATAAAAATATTATTATTTTCATAAAAAAATTTGACATCGCTTTTTTTAGGATTAAATTAATTGTGAATATTTTTTATAACTTACTGAAAAAATGAGGAAAATTTATTATGGCATATATCGTTGTTGCTACCGGAAATCAGCATAAAGTCGAAGAGTATAAAGAATTGCTTGCTGATCAGAATGTTGAATTGAAATCTCTCAAGGATTATCCGAATTGTCCTGAAGTTATTGAAGACGGTAAAACTTTCACAGAAAACGCCTCAAAAAAGGCAGTTGAAGTCTGCCGTTACTGCGATGTCCCGGCTTTTGCCGATGATTCAGGTCTGGAAGTTGAAGCACTCGGCGGAGAACCCGGAATTTTTTCTTCCCGTTATGCCGATACCGATGCCGCACGTATCGAAAAAGTTCTCAAAAATCTTGAAGGTAAAGATAACCGCCGGGCAAGATTTGTCTGCGTGATCGCTATTGCAATAAACGGTGAAGTAATTGAAACTTTTGAAGGGGAAGTCAAAGGTTCGATCGTTGATGCTCCGAGAGGTTCAAACGGTTTTGGCTATGATCCGATTTTTCAGCCCGACGGCTATGACAAAACTTTTGCGGAAATGACTGACGAAGAAAAAAATAAAATCAGTCACCGTGCAAATGCAGTTAAAAAAGCTCTTGAATTCATCGAAGATGAAATGTCAATTCTTGACAGTGAATTTTAATATATCTTATCAGATAATTTTTAGGCAGGAGGTTTTATCGACAGATAAAAAATCAGATAAAATTTAAAAGATGTGAACGTCCCTATCAAAACTATCCCATTTGAAAGACGTAGCAAAAAAACTTTTACATCAGAGTGCATGTGTATTTTCACATGGCACGTTCTGTTGTTGTGTTTTTTTGCTATGCTTAGGGATAGGCTATGATAGGGGCACTTCTTCGGAATGTGCCTTTTTTGTATTTTAAATTCACGAATTTTCTTATTCTATTTTGAACGAAAGGATTTGCGTATGACATAATAATAATTACTGTTCTTTCAAATTGTGAATACTCCTATCAGAACTATCCCATCAAATAAGAGATTGCACAATGTTGTTATTTTATTTGAAAAAAATCAGGCAAAAAGGTATATTATATATGTTTGTTAAAATATTAAATTTAACGAAAGAGAATTTTTGTAAAGAAAAGATTATTACAGCGTGTAATACAGCATTACCTACATTAAAAAGCGGAGCTTTCTTATTGGGCTGGATGCTTTTTCTTGTACTTCTTGAATTTCTGACAATGTTTTTTGCTAAAGCAAAACCGTTCTGGAATCCTTTTATGCAGGCATTGCCGCATTATATGTTATGGGCAAGTATTCCATTTTTATTCGGCAGAATTGCCGCCCGGATTTGGATAGTAATTGCAATATCTTTTATTTCTCTGGTAGTTTTTGTGTCAGCATTTATGGCGGCTAAATTTAATCTGGCGTTTTCAGGGGATGCTTTTTTTGTAATTTTTGCATCCAGTCCGGAGGAAATGCAGGAATTTATTTCCTGTTTTTTCGGTGGAGCACCGCTTGTTATTTTTTTGATATTACTTATTGCTGCAATTGGAGTAATAACGTTTCTTTACCGCAGGACATGGGATTTGCATCTTATCTCATTTCTGCTCGGAATATGTCTGCTGATTCCGATTTTCGGAAAAACAATACGTTATATTCATAAAAAACAAACCTATAAACTTTATAATATGACTGCGGTGAACAGACTTTTTACCGGTGCAAAATATTTTTATGAACAATATATCGACTTATTGGATATGGTAAAAAATCCGGCAATTCCGGAAGGCATAAAACTTACATCAGAAAAAGCGGAAAATATCCATGGAATTTTTATTATCGGTGAATCCTCATCACGACGTCATTTTGAACTTTACGGATATTCCCGGCGGACAAATCCTTTCATGTCATTTTACAAAGATGAACTTTTTATAGCAAAAAATGCAATTACTGCCGCCCCATCAACAACACAGGCGTTAAAATACATTCTGACTGATGCCGAATTATTGAAGCAGAATCCATCAACGTTTACATTGGTAGATGTTTGCAAAAAAGCCGGTTATAAAGTTTATTTACTGTCAAATCAGCCTCGCTGGGGTACTGCTGACAGTCCTATTTCCATGTTTTTTACCCATGCAGACGATTTGATTTATCTTTCAGAAAAAGATCCTTCTGCCTATGATGATTCATTATTGGAAATATATGATGAATTATGCAAAAAAATAAAAAATGACAAATCTCCGTCAGTAATAATTATCAATCTTATGGGAAGTCATATAAATCATTATTTGCGCTACCCCAAAGAATATGCGTTTTTTAATGGATTGAGAGATAAGGAAAATGAGAAAATTGATGAAAAATACAAGGAAAATGTCAATATATATGACAATACCATACGCTTTTCTGACATGGTCATAAAAAAGTTTACTGATCGTGTTGCTGCCGCAAAAAATCCGGCATTTATGGTATACCTTGCAGATCATGGTGATGCGCCGCAGGACGGGATTTCAGAAATGAGGGCATTTGGAACATTGAATCCTGATATTTATGAAGTGCCGTTTATTATTTATTTCAATAAACAATATAGAAATGATTTTCCGCAGACAGTAAAAGATGTTTTCGGAGCAGTTTCAAGACCTCTGCAAACAGATCGTATTATGCATGGTCTGTTGAGATTATATCAAATTACATATAAAGATTTTCCGAATGAGGAGGATTTCTTTTCTGCGCAATTCAAAGAAAAAAAACGTATTATAGGTATTAATAAAGAATATTAATTCTGCAATTTAAGTTTATAAAGAAAAAATACAAAAGTTATTGATTGCCGCAAAATAAGAGCCTCTGAGAGTTGAATTCAATTCTCAGAGGCTGTTGTGTTTTTTACAATTCCGGTAATAATCCATATCAGGAAACTTAGACTTTTTATCCGGCTCGCCAAAGGCGGTAATCTTGATACATTCATTGAGGCAAAATATCTTGAAGCGGTGGAGGAATTTTTAGCGGAAAAGGCTTCGCACGGTGTGGAAAACGGTACAACATGGCAGAAAATCTATTTCGCCGGTGTGGATAGGCTCTGCCGCTGATTATGATAAACCGTCTCTTCATGCGGTCGGCACAGGCGAAGGGCAGCAGGTTTACGGCTGGGGACTGTACGGTTCTGAAAGCCGCGAAGTCGCCGAATGGTATGCGGAAAAATTCTTGCGAATTTTCCAAATGTATGAATTTTTGATAAATATTTTCATTAAAAACTTAAAAAATAACTTGATTTATGAAAGATATGTGTTAAATTATAAGTATTAACTTAATAAAAGAAAGGAGAATTTATGAATTACTCAATTCAGCGTGAAGCTGTTTTAAAGGAACTGCAAATCAATAATAATCATTTTACTGCCGATGAACTTTACGGAATACTGCGTAAAAAAGTTCCACAGATAAGTCTGGCTACGATTTACCGTAATCTTGAATGTCTTGCAAAACATGGAAAAATCAGAAGAGTTTCAAGTTTTGCAGTACAAAAACGTTTTGAAGGTAATACTGATTTGCATTTTCATATCCGGTGTCCTCAATGTGGAACACTTACTGATTTGCCATCTGAAGTTTGTATTGCTCTTGATACAATTCTGCTTGGAAAAGCGGCAGAACTTGACTGTAAAACATATTATCTTGAATTCCTTGCTGAATGTGATGAATGTTTAGAAAAATCTGAAAAAACAAAAATAAAAGAAAAAGTATCCCCGTTTTCTCTTATCTGATATTATTGTGATATTCCAGATGTTAATGATAAGTATTTTTATTGTGCGGATGTTTGATTGACAAGTGCTTGTAAAAGTCTTTTGTGTTTATATTGTAGTTGCAGGGACGGAAAATTCCGTCAAAAGCAATGATTTAACAAAAGGAGAAAAAATGAGATCATTCACAACATTCAACATTCAGTACGCTCATCGTTTTTACAATTTCAAGGGCGAAGCTCAGTATCTGCACGGTCATACCGGTATTTTGACTATCGAAGTCGAAGACACGATCAATCATGGTGTGAATATGGTTTTCCCGTGTAACGAGATCAAGAAAATCGCCTGGAGTGTGATTCAGAATTTTGATCATGCTCTGATCCTGCGCGAAGATGACCCGCTGCTGCCGGCAGTTTTGGCAGTTTATGAAAAACAGGGTATCAGACATGGCGCTCCAACTAATACTATGAAAGGTGAAGCATTCAGTATTGATTTGGTAACTGCTCATCCTGATTGCCGTCTGGTTGTGACCAAAGAGACAATGACTGTGGAAGGTATGATAAAAATGGTTTATCATTTGTTGAAAGATAAACTTAATATCGCAAAAATTACTTTCCACAGCGGAGATAATGCCGCAACTCAGGAATATACCCCAATCGGCAGTCATGACCGCTGTCCACTTTGCGGTGTAGCAATGGGCAAAAACGGTATCTGTCCCAAGTGCGGTTATCATAAATAATAAAGCTGTGTATTGAACGCAAATTGTGATGGATGCTGTCGCTTAAAATTTTTGCTGTACAAGTGGAATGCCATAAAAAAGAAAGTTTTTTTATGCCTTCTACTTGCAAAAGATTTTTTTTGCAGTATATTTTGCATAAAGATTGAAAAGTAAATATATATTCATTTTTTGTATTTATTTTGACAACTTACAATGTATTTTTATGCAAAACAATAAGGAGTAAAAATCCGCAAAAATTAAATAAATTTTAAGAATATATATGACATATAAGGGCTATCCCGACAACCTACCACCTTGTAATATGGCCCGGAATCCACAATGGGACCAAATATGCCGTATACTGCATGATTGCGTATATGGTGTATTTCTGGTGTTGTACCATTGTGGACGTCGTGGTAGGCGTGTCGGGATGTACATACAGGAATGCACCTCTTTTTTTACACGGAGCAAATATGATAAATGCAGCAGTTATTCTCGAAGCCGAAAAAGATTTATACAATTCCGTCTTGAATCGTGATTTTTCACGGGATATAAAAGCAGATATTCAACAAATAACATCAGTTTATGTTTTAGATGAAGAAATAAAAAATATAATGCAGGTTTATGGCTTGACGGAAAACGATTTTCAAATAATTTATTATCATATCTTTGATTCATACGAATTTCATGAACTGCTTTTTGTCAGAGATGAACCATGCCTTTTCGCTACGGCGTTATTGTTGGATTTGAACGGTATTATTGCCATTGCCAACAGAATAAAAACAGACAAAAATAAACGCTTAACGGAAACTGTGAACAGTATTAGTCAAATATTTTTTCATGAACATGCAGTAAAACAACATATCGTTTCTGTACAGCATTTCTGCCGCAACGGAATATGCGATAAGTTGAAAAAATAGATGTTTTATTTTTCTTTTTTTTTGCAAAAAGAAAGTAAACAAATAAAAACTATTCACTGTTTTAGCAAAAATAATGCATTGCCCGCTGGTTGATTACAGCGCCTGCGCTTCGCTCCGGCTTATATGAGGCGTATAAAGCGGCTTTGCCGCAATACCAACGGGTTGGACAACCCTGACTTTACCGCACATCTCATCGCTTTAACCGACATCGCTGCTCACAAAAGAACCGAAGTGCAGTTTTGCGTAAGCGTTACAAAAATGGGGGGACAACCACCTTCGCGGAGCTGACCGCGTTATTGTTATTGCGAGAGTGCCGTAGTCTATGTTCAATAAAAAAAGCTCTGCCGTTTATGACAGAGCTTATAAAAGTTATACCCAAATATTCTTTTCTTTTTTGAAAAGGTGAGGGGATTTTGGGGAGTGGAAAAATCTTTTTTTCTTTATCTTGCTTTCTTTTTTATTAAAAAGAAAACAAGTTAAACGGCTTTCTTTGTTTTACTTTCTTTCACCTGGAAAGAAAGTAAAGAAAAAAGTTTTCCCTCCCCCTTTAAAAAATCATATCGCCTTATGCTTTTGCAGCGAGGAGATATTTTTCGGCTTCTGCGTTCCAGAGGCCGTTATGTTTTTTGACGATTTCGGCGAGGTCGGCGAAGAACTTGTCGTTTTTGCCGAGTTCGGCGAAGTCAGCGATAGCGGTGAGGGGCATATTGATATTGGTATAGACCAATTTTTTGCCGCCGGGGATCTTGGGCAGATTGAGAGTAGCTTCGATGACAGCGTCGATACCGCCTACATGAGTGATCATAGCGGCAGGATTGAGTTTGCCGGTTTCCATCATGGCGATGGATTCTTTCATATCGTCAGTGTTACCGCCGGAAGTACCGACGATGTGAGTGCTGCCGTAGTGAACGTTGTAGAAGTTGAATTCAGCTTTGAATTCGGGGTTGGTGGGACCGGCAAAGAAGTTCAAGCAGCCGTCGCGGCCGAGAATGCGGTCGCCTTGTTCAACAACGGGACGGACGGGAGCGAAGACGAAAACGTCATCATATCCGGTGCCGCCGGAAAGTTCCATAAGAGCTTTGTCCGCATCTTCGACCTTGGCGGTGTTGAGATAAACGAGTTTGACACCGTTTTTGGCGGCTTCTTCGACAGAATAAAGTTGTTCTGCACGAGCCAAACGGGCATCGTCGATGTCAGTGACGACCAGGAAAGAGGGGCGCAAGGGAGCGTGAATAGCATAGTCGATAGCGCCGAGACCCATGGGACCGACACCGGCGAGGATAGCCATTTTTCCGCCTTCGATGATACCCATTTTGTGGACGTAGCTGCCGTTGGTGGTGTGATACATAGCGTGGAAAGCACCTACGATGCAGCTCATGGGTTCAGCGAGAGAACCGTAGAAATAAGCATCGCCGTTGTAGGGGAGAAGGCATCCCATTTCCATAACTTCATTGGGGATGATGATGTAAGTAGCATCACCGCCGATGTGTTTGTATGAGTAACCGGGAGCTTCGAGGCTGCCTTTGTAGTTCAGAGCGGGCTGAATAGCGAATTTGTCACCGGCTTTGAATTGTGACTGCCATTTTGAACCGACTTCGAGGATTTCGCCGCAGAACTCGTGACCGATAATGATGGGATTGTCAGCGACATCATTGGGTACGCGTTTGTGGTCGGGACCCTGCATGGATGCTTTGTAGCTGGACATGCAGAGAGAGTCGGAGGTTATGCGTGCGAGGATTTGATCGTTCTGCAATGCAGGCAATTCAAATTCTTCAAGACGCAAATCGTTTTTGCCGTAGAGACGTACTGCTTTTGTTTTCATTTGAAATTCCTTTAAATGCGGGAGCTCCGTTGAAGGGACTCCCGTAGATTGATGTTAGATGCCGAGTTTTTCGCGACGGATTTTTTCCATAGCGGTGAAGTTCATTTCAGGAACATAACCGGGCAGGGGGAGAATCTGTTCGTTGATAGCATCGAGGATCCAGCTGGGCTGCGGGAAATAGAATTTTTCCAGTTCGGGGCAGGGAGAGATGCTGTTCGGTGCGCCGACGATTGCGGGAGGTGCATCGAGGTAGTCGAAACAGAAGTTGGTGATGTTGCTGGCGAGGTCGTTGAGGTGAGAACCGCGTTCGCAAGCGTCAGAAACGAGGACGATACGTCCGGTTTTCTTGACGGATTCGATAACTTTTTCGTAGTTGAAGGGAACGAGGGTACGGGCGTCAATGACTTCAGCAGAGAGGTTGAATTCTTTGGCGAGGCGGTCTGCTGCATCCATAGCGGGATAGAGAGTTGCGCCAACGGAAAGAATAGTGATGTCGCTGCCGACACGTTTGACGTCGGGTTCACCGATCGGAACTTCGTAATATTCAGCGGGAACGCCGCCTTCGTGGAACATTTCACCCATGTCATAGAGACGCTGGCTTTCGAAGAATACGACGGGGTCGGTACCTGCGAGAGCGGCGTTCATGAGACCTTTTGCATCATAGGGAGTTGCGGGGAAGACAACTTTCAAGCCGGGGATGTGAGCGCAGAGGCTTGTCCAGTCCTGAGAGTGCTGTGCGCCGTATTTTGCACCGACGGAAACGCGGAGGACGACGGGCATCTTGAGAGCGCCGGCGGACATTGACTGCCATTTTGCGAGCTGGTTGAAGACTTCGTCACCGGCGCATCCGAGGAAGTCGCAGTACATGAGTTCAGGAATTGCACGGCCGCCGCAGAGAGCGTAACCGACAGCTGCTGAAACGATTGCGCTTTCAGAGATCGGAGCGTTGAAGAAGCGGTGGTAGGGCAAAGCTTCGGTCAAGCCGGTATAGACACCGTATGCGCCGCCCCAGTCACGGTTATCTTCACCGAATGCGATGAGGGTGGGATCGGTGTAGAATTTGTTGATGATTGCTTCAAAGAGAGCGTCACGGAAAGAGAAGACTTTGAGTTTGGAAACTGCTTTGCCGTCTTTGTCGATGCCGTAACGGATTTTGTCCTGAAGTTTTTTGACACGTGAGTTTTCAGCCAGAGGCATGAGAACATCGGGTTCACGATCGTCGAATTTTTCGACTTTCTGATTGCTGAACATGTACTGACGGATAGCATCGGGATCTTTGGCGGGATCGATACGGGGAGAGATCTCGTCGTTGATAGCGAGCTTCATGATACGAGTGATACGGGCTTTGATGTCTTCATTTGCCTGATCGTAGAAAGCGTTGCTCTTGATCTTGTTGGCGATGAGTTCTTTGCGGAATGCAGCGATAGCATCCTGAGCCTGCCATGCTTCGATTTCTTCTTTGGTACGATAGGTTGAAGCGTCAGTAGCACTGTGACCGACATAACGATAGGTGACAGTATCGAGGAAGACAGGTCCTTTGTTAGCTTCGAGGATAGCGCGTTTGCGTTTGAAAGCGTCGATGACAGCGAGAGGATTGTAACCGTCAACACGTTCGGTGTGGAGCATGTCGGGATTGACACCTGCGCCGAGACGTGCTGCGATACCGTAAGCCATGGTTTCGCCGTTGGTCTGACCGCCCATACCGTAAGAGTTGTTGAAGCAGTTGAAGATGACGGGGAGACCGCCGTTGAAGCCTTCTTCCCAGAGTTTGGTCAACTGGTCCATAGCGGCGAAGTTCATTGCTTCCCAGACGGGCCCGCGGCCGAGAGAACCGTCACCGAAGTTGCAGACGACGATACCGGGTTTCTGATTTACTTTCTTGTAGAGAGCAGCACCGACACTGATACCGCCTGAACCGCCGACGATAGCGTTGTTGGGATAGATGCCGAAGGGGGTGAAGAAGACGTGCATGGAGTTGCCGAGACCTTTGGTGAAACCGTTTGCACGGCCGAAGAGTTCAGCCATGAAGCCGTAGAGCAAAAAGTCGGTTGCAAGGTCACGGACATCGCCGGATTTGTTTTCTTTTTCAACGACGTTGAGCAAAGCACCGCCGTAGAAATCTTTCATGATCTGATAGAGTTCTTTTTCGGGGAGGTTTTTGATAGCGTTGAAACCTTTGGCAAGAACTTCACCGTGACTGCGGTGTGAACCGAAAATGTAGTCGTCCATGGTCAGAGAGTAAGCCATACCGACAGCAGATGCTTCCTGACCGGTGTACAAGTGAGCAGGACCGGTATAGAGGTAGTCAACGCCGTTGTAGTGTTTAGCGGTACGGACGCTGTAAAGCATGGTTTCAAATTCACGGATGTACTGCATATCTTTGTAGATGCCGATGAGGTCATCATTGGTGAAATTGCCTGCGGCTTTTTCTTCTTTAAGAGTTTTGCTGTACTGGTTGAGTTTGATAGTACCGAGTTTGAGTTCTCCCTTTTTACGAATGTCTTTGGGATCGATAAATTGTGATTTTGGCATAATAAATCCTTTCTATTACAGATTATTAAATCTCGTTGGTCTCATTGATGATTGCTTCACGGAAAACTTCACCGACTGTGGGATGCGGGAAGACTACTCTGCTCATATCCTTGCAGGTGAGATTGCGGGCGATGGCGATTGCCATACCGTAAATGATTTCACTTGAGGGATTACCGATCATGTTTGCACCGATAATGCGACCGGAATCAGCAAGAGTGATAAGTTTCATAATACCGTTGCCGCCGTCGTTTTCAGCAATGTAACGGCCTGCAAACTGCATGGGAAGTTTGACTTCCTTGATTTTGAAACCTTTTGCTTTGGCGGTTTCAGCAGTTTCACCGACACTGGAAACTTCGGGGTTGGTGTAAATGACTGCGGGAATAGCGTTGTAAACCATTTTGTCTTTGATGCCGAGCATGTTGTTGACGGCGACTTCTGCTTCACGGTAAGCGGTGTGAGCGAGCATGGATTTGCCGTTGATGTCACCGGCTGCCCAGACGTTGGGAACGTTGGTTTTCATTTCGTCGTCAGTTTTGACTGCGCCGCGTTCCATGAAAAGACCGATGGTTTCATATCCGAGGTCGGCACTGTTGGCACGGCGTCCGATGGAAACGAGAATCTTGTCAGCGGAAAGTTCAGCTTTGCCGTTGGCGTTTTCGATCATGACTTTGTTGCCTTTGAGTTCAGTGACTTTGGTAGAAAGCATGAAAGTTACGCCGCGTTTTTCGTATTCGGCTTTGAGAATTTTTGTCATATCCAAGTCGGTGGGGCCGCCGATGCGGTCCATCATTTCGACAACGGTAACTTTTACGCCGATTGAGTTGAAATAAGAAGCCATTTCAAGACCGATGACACCGCCGCCCATAACGATGAGAGAGCTGATATTTTCGGTCATATCGAGGATTTCACGATTGGTCATAGCGATGTTGGCAGCGAGAGCTTCTTTGAGACCGGGAATGGGCGGAACTGCGGCATTTGAACCGGAAGCGATGAGAAGTTTTTTGCCGACATAAGTTTCACCGTTGGCGACAACGTTGAAGGTGCCGTCGGGATTTTTGCCTGCGACTTTGGCGGTTGCTTTAACGACGTTGACTTTAGCCTGTTTCATCTGCATGGCAACGCCGCTGACGAGAGTTTTGACAACTTTGTTTTTGCGTTCGATAACGGCTGTGTGGTCGATTTTTGCATTTTCGGAAGTTACGCCGTAGTGGCTGGAAACACCATTTGCATAATCATACAACTTTGCGGAATAGAGCAAAGTTTTGGTGGGCATACAGCCTTCATTGAGGCAGACGCCGCCGAGAGAACGCTGCTCAAAAAGAGCAACGTTCATTTTGTAATGACCGGCACGTTCAGCTGCACGGTAACCGGCGGGACCGCCGCCGATGATGAGAAGATCATAAAC
>JAFVPG010000346.1 GCA_017505415.1 Lentisphaeria bacterium
CTGCTGTGCATCACCCGCAATCCCGGCCTGCAGGAGAAGCTGGCCAAAAAGCTGGACACCATTACAGAAAAGAACTGGCAGATGCTGCCCCTCCACGTGGAGTTCCAGGGTGCCCATGTGATTTCTGCGGAATAAAACTTACAGGAGCATCCGCAATACCAGATGTGAAATGCATCGATCCTGCTGCAAAAAAATACAAAAACGGTATTGCAGTCAAAATGTTGGCAGATGGTTCAAAAAGTATTTTTGTTCCGCAGTTCCCGGAAAATGAAAAAATGTGGCAGGATATACTGAAAATGGCGGGAGCGTGGGTATATACTGATTCGGGAAACTACTTCCGCCGTCATGGAGATATTTTCCTTTTCCATACCGGTAAAAAAGGTACTTTCAAGATCAATCTGCCGGAGAAATCAGGAGAAGTCATTGAGTTATTCAGCGGAAAACGCTGCAATGTCTCTGATGTCCGGGTGAATTCAAAGGGTGCAGGCACATGGCTTTTCCGGCTTGTCAAATAAGCAAAAACACAAAATCGGTAAAATAAGCTATACCATAAAAAAATAAATCATTGCTTTACCGCAAAAATTTGGTATAATATATAATAGTTATGTAGTTCACAGATGGGATAATTATGAAAAAAGATTACAGTTGGTTCATTCAGGATAGATTCGGCATGTTCATCCACTGGGGGGTATATTCCATGCCCGCCAGACTGGAGAGTGAATGGCTGCAATATATTGAAAAAATCAGTGACGAAGATTATTCACGTTACACCGATCACTTTGACCCCGATTTATTCAATCCGGAAGAATGGGCCGACCTGGCGGCAAAAGCAGGGATGCGTTATGTGGTATTCACCGCAAAACACCATGACGGATACTGTATGTACGACAGCGGATTTACTGACTTCAAGTATCATAAGCGTGATTTGCTGGGAGAGATAATTGACGCTTTCCGCAAAAGAGGAATGCAAATAGGAATATATTATTCCCTTATTGATTGGACTCATCCTGATTTCCCTTATGATCAGGCTCCCCATCCCAAAGCAGGTCAGCCATTCCACGGGAATATGCTCAATTACCGCAAATATCTTTTTGATCAGGTGCGCGAATTATTGACCAAATACGGCAAAATCGACCTGATCTGGTTTGACGGTTCTTACAAAAACAAAGATTTTGATAATGAACATATCTGGGATGCAAGCAATCTGGAAAAGATGATCCGTGAATTGCAGCCCGGCATCCTCATCAGCCGTCTGCCCGGACACGATGATTTTGCCACTCCGGAACAGACCATCCCCCAGCAGGGCATGTTTGACAAAGACGGCAATCCGATGTATTGGGAAGGATGTCAGGTGCTTCACGGCGGCTGGGGATACACCCGCAGACTGCAATGGAAAACAGTTCCGGAGTTGGTTCAAATGCTTTTGCGTCACACCACAAGAGGCGGCAATTTACTGCTCAATGTAGGACCGACATCCAGAGGAAATATCGACGACCGCACAGCAGGACTGCTTGCCGGTCTGGGGAACTGGATGAAGTATCACAGCCGGGCGATTTACGGCTGCACCGGAGCTCCGGCAGAATTCCCTGAACCCGAAGGATGCAGATACACATGGAATCCGGAAAAGAAAACATTGTATCTCCATCTTTTCAACTGGCCTGACCGCCGTATCGACCTGCCGGAACTGGGCGGAAAACTCGAATATGCCCAGCTTTTGTGCGACGGCACAGAAGTACAGTTTTCAGAGGTCAATACCTGTTACAATGTCCATGGTGCAGAATCAGTACAAAGTTCCGCTGCAAGATTGGCTCTGCCTGTCTCATCTCCGGAAAATTGTCCGGTTCCGGTAATCGAATTATTTTTGAAAAATTGATTTCATAAATCGTATCAAAAAAGCAACCCTATATTCAAGGAGTAAGAAAAATGAAAACAATTGCTGATCAAATTTGTGTCCTCCGTAACCGCAAAGTAAAATCTGTAAAATTCACTCTTATTGAGCTGCTCGTGGTTATCGCGATTATCGCAATTCTGGCATCGATTCTGCTGCCGGCATTGAACAGCGCCCGTGAACGCGGGCGCACGACCAGCTGTTTGTCCAACATAAAACAGAATGGTAGTGCCATGACTATGTATGTTGATGATAATGATGGTAATGCCCCTGGGGCAAATATCGCTTCCAATACGGGGAATTCCACTATGCCTAAATACTGGACTGCCAAAATAGTTGCAGGAAATTATCTGGCTGGTAACATGTTTCTTTGTGACTCCGCTGTGGCAAAAGCATTTTCTATCGGTAATGCAACCGATGTATGGGAAATTAACATGTGGAACCTTGTGTCTTCTGAAAACGCCAAAACAGCTGGTTTTGAAAGCACTGATCCATGGTCATACCCTTTTTACGGCATGAACTATACGATAAGATCTTCTGCTGAAAATTCATCATGTACGACCAAGCTGATTAAATTCAAAAATCCTTCTTCCAAAATTTTATTTGCTGACGCCAAATACACTGTCGCAGCCAATCAGGGACGCCACATGGGGTGGTATGCTCTCGGCTCTGATTGTGCAAGCTTTTCCATTCTGCATGATAAAGAAAGCTCAAATAATATTGCCTGGATCGATGGACATGCCACCAATGTGAAATACAGTGATCCGACCTCTCCGTCTTCTCAGATTACAACCTCTATGTTTGTTGTGGATTGAATGGATTTATAAACGAAAAAAGTTTCGTATTTTGAGGTGTTGTTGTCAGTATTTCGGGAGCTGTTTTTAAAGTTTTGATGTCTCGGGAAATACTGACACTGATCTTTGAGGCATAGATGCCGCATCCCAAGTGACAATTACAGATATTAAAGCTGATCTGAAAATTATCGGTGGAATATTCGGATATTGTTCCTGACAAACATCTGAATATTCCATACCCGATACGGAAAATGTTTCAGAGTTTTCTTTGAAACGTTATTCTTCAGCAGTTGAATATTGGAATGTCACCTGTGAATTTTTGGATAATCTTAAATAAAAATAATTATGTTACAAGCAGGACAATATTTTTTGAATGCCGATCTGAAGGCAGATGAGTTGCGTGAACAAGCCGGAAAATTATACGAAGCTGGATATGAGATGATTTTTCTTCATGCCCGTGCAGGATTGGCGACGCCGTATCTGTCAAAAAAATGGTTCGAAGCATTACAAGTGATCATAGATGAACTTGCCGCACACAATGTGAAATTCGGTATCTGGGATGAGGATAATTTCCCATCTGGTACCGCAGGAGGCAGAGTTGTTGCAAATCATCCTGAAATGCGGGCTTCGTACCTTGATTTTGTTTCAGAAAATATCAGTGCGAATGAACATAAAATCGTTTTTTGTCAGGAAAATGCTGCTTTTCTGCGTGGTTTTTTTCTATCCGATAAAGGAGAAATAACTGATATTTCTGAATATTGCGGTACTTTACGTCGGCAATGGACACCGCGGCGTTTGGAAAAAACCTGCTATTCTCTGTGCGGTAATATCCCATTGCCGCACCGTCGTCGGAATATGGATATTACCCGCTTCGCAATTGAATATACTGCCCCTGAAAATGGTAGAATAATCCTTTTCCAAATCATTCGGAACTATAATTTACATTCTGCAGACCTCCTGAATCCTCTGGCTGTAAAATACTTTATAGACTGTACCTTTGGAAATTACAGCAAGTATTTAACGGAAGCACAATTACAGCAATGTGCCGCATCTTTTATGGATGAACCCAGCTTGCTGGGGATATACCCATGGACAGAGAATTTTGCAGAAACATTTCTGCAAAATTGCGGTTATGATATTTTGGAAAAACTGCCTGATTTGATAACAGATATTAATCCCGACAGTGCAAAAGTGCGTTTCGATTATCGGGAAACTATCCGCAAATTACTTGCGAAAAACTACTTGAAAAAAATAAAGGATCATGTAAATTCTCAAAATATGTTGAGTATCGGACATCTGGTGCGTTCTGAATGGTTGTCCAAAGCAAATATTTCGTGGCCGAATGAATTCCGAATGTTCAAGGAATTTGATATTCCCTGCTGTGATCCTTTAGGTGGAGGAGTCGGACTCCCTGGAGAAATTGCTCATCATATCGGAATAAAAGCAGTTTCTTCTGCGGCACATTTCTTTGGGAAAATTGCTGCGGGGGCAGATGCTTTCGCTGTCGGCGGCGGTGTTATCTCTCTTAAAGATTTACGATATATGCTTGAATATCATCTCGTTTTGGGAATCACATGGTTCAATATCCACGGTCTCTATTATACGCTGGAATCAGAGAGACGCGATGAAGCACCTCCATCACTGTTCTATCAGCACTCTCAATGGCCGCATATGAAAACATTCATTGATTATCTGAAAAAGCGCTGCATGGAGTTGACAGGCCGTCATATTTGTTCTTTCGCAATGCTATACCCTTCATGTTCATTGCAAAGTGCAATGCCTGATGAAGAAAATTCAGATTCACAGATGCACAGTATTGCAGAATTATTACTCGCCAATCAACAGGATTTTGAATTGATAGACGAAATAACCCTGTGTGAGCAGGATATTGAAAGTTTTTATCAGCAATATCCATATTTCGTCGTGCCGTATGCCAAGTATCTGTCTGCTGATACAGCTGCATTTTTGGAGGCATATTCATCTGCAGGCGGCATGCTTATTGTGTGCGGTAAAATACCATGTATTATTGAAACTGGTAAAATTTGGCAAACTGGGAAAAATGCATTTGTGAAAGATGTTTATGCCCTGTTGCCCGAATCTCCTGTTTCAGGAGAAAATAAAAAAGATATTTTGCTGCGGCAAATCATTAGAGAAGAGTGTTTGAAAACATATTTGTTTAATCGCAGTCAAAAAGATTTTTACGGTAAGTTTGATGGAAAGGAAATCGTTATCCCCGCTGGAGTCGGCGGTTTTACTGATGAGTTCATCGTCAAAAAAAATCTGTCATCCAAAATCGAAGTGAAATCCTGGCAGTTAAATTGTTCTGCTAATCATGTTCCGCTGCACTTATGGTTCTATTGTGGCGGTCATATCGATCTTTTGCAAGTCAATGCTCATGATCCTGAATTATTTCATCCTGATAAGATATTTTATTCGGAGTTTTTTGCGGAAAAATCTCTGCATTTGGAATTGATTACAGAAAATGCTGCATTACAGAATTGCGAGTTTTATCTCAATGGTAATAAACTTGATAAATTCGAATGGACTGAATTTCGGGATTGCCGTGAAAAATCTTGTGTGTTAGAGGGATTATTGCTTGATGGTAAAAATCAAATTGGGATCAGAGGCAGAATTTTAGAAAATCCGCCTTATTTACGGGGAAATTTTTCCTTGAGTTATCCTTGGGGATCATCATCATTGCCATGGCTTAAGCAATGGAAAATGCCAATCTTTTTTACTGATCGCATAGATTTGTCAAGTTGTGGACTTGGTACATATTCAGGTAGAGTTGTTTGTTCTGCAGAAATTACCATTGATATTCCAGGAGAGTATATGCTTGATGCTGAAGAAATTTTTGATTCAGGTAAATTGCTGATCGATGGGATTGATTGCGGAACAAAGATTTCCAGACCTTTTTGCTGGAAAGTGCATCTTGATGAAGGAGTTCATCAGTTGGTACTGGAAATATGCAATGCTCCAGGGAATCGCGATATAAAATCTAATCTGCCGACAGGAATAATTTTTAACAAGTAATGCTTTTGTCGAGCAATAGCGACAACTTCCGCGCAATAAAAGTAATTTAGTTGCTTTTTACAATAAAAGGTTGAAAAATGGATAAAGGAAATTACAAAAAATGGTTTGAACAGTGCCGTTTTGGTTTGTTCATTCACTGGGGACTTTATGCTATGCGTTCTGCTCCTGACTGATAGATAACGACCGCCATTTTGGTTTCCTGCATCCATTGGATTTTGCGGAAAAGTTCCGAAGAAAGCTGCTGGGAAGTTTCATGCTTCAATTCAGCTTGCAGCTCGGAAATCTTCTGCTGCCAGTATTTCTGAACGTGCATAAATCTTATTTTTATGGAATTACTGTTGATTTTTTACGATACAAAAGTAAAAGGAAGAAAATGTTAAAAATCACTGCTACATTTATTGATGAGATAACTGGCGATATCCCCCACCA
>JAFVPG010000347.1 GCA_017505415.1 Lentisphaeria bacterium
ATAAAAAAAGGAGATTATTATGGCTGTTTTTGATAATGATGAAAAAAATATCAGTTACGCTCTCGGTATGAATATGTGTGAATATATTTCACATCTTCCCATCAAAATTGATGTCGAAACTTTCAGCAAGGCTTTCGCCGACTTTCACAAAGAAGGAAAATTTGCATTCGATAATGAAGAATACCGCAAATATATGACCATGTTCCAGCAGCAGGCTCAGGAAGCAGGCAAAGCCGCAATCGCTGAAATGGCTGCAAAAAATATCGAAATCGAAAAGAAATTCCTCGCTGAAAACGGTGCTAAAGATGGCGTTAAAACCACTGCCAGCGGTCTTCAGTTCGAAGTCATTACCGAAGGCAGCGGCGCAAAACCCGGCAAAACCGATATGGTCAAAGTTCATTATACCGGTTCTCTGCTCAACGGACAGATATTTGACTCTTCAGTTCAACGCGGCGAACCTGCTCAGTTCGGTGTCCATCAGGTCATTCCCGGCTGGACAGAAGCTCTTCAGATGATGGCTGTCGGCAGCAAATACAAACTGTATATCCCCGCCAGACTCGCTTACGGCGAAAACGGTGCAGGAGACCGCATACCGCCGAACGCAACCTTGATTTTTGAAGTCGAACTTCTTGATATAGTAAAATAACAGAATTTTTATCAGTAACAGGGACGGGGTTTTTTTGCCCCGTTTCTTTTACCTTGAAATAACAGACAGGATCACATCATGGACAAAAAACTTCTCACTATTCAGGACATTTCCTGTTTCGGTCAATGTTCACTTACTGTTGCATTACCGGTCATCTCTGCATGCGGCATTGAAACAGTTATTCTTCCTTCCGCAGTTCTGTCAACTCATACTGCCGGATTCAAAAATTACACCTTCCGTGACTTGACTGATGACATGAGCTCCATTGAAAAAAGCTGGCTTGACAACGATTTGAAATTTGATGCTTTTTATACCGGTTATGTCTGCGAAAATCAGATACAGCCGATCCTCAATATCATGCAGAGCTGCGCAGCTCCCGGGGCAGTCCGTATCGTCGACCCTGTAATGGCTGACAACGGCAAACTCTATCCCGGATTCAATGCAGATTTCCCGCAGAAAATGGCACAACTCTGCAACGGTGCAGATTATCTTCTGCCCAATATGACCGAAGCCGCTTTTCTCCTCGGTGAAGAATGCCGCCTTGAAGGATACGATAGAGAATATATTGAAAATACTGTCAGAAAACTTCACAGTCTCGGCGCAAAAAATGTCATTCTCACCGGAGTTTCATTTGATGACAAATATCTCGGCTGTGCCGTAAGCGATGGCAAAAAAATAGAATATGACTTCAATGAAAGACTCAGCCGCTGTTCTCACGGTACAGGGGATCTTTTCGCATCAGTTTTTGCAGGAGCAATCGTGCGCGGCAAATCAGCTCTTGAAGCCGCCGCCATTGCCGCAGATATTGTATACTGCGCCATTCCAGCCACCCCGGAAGAACACTGGTATGGAGTCTGTTTTGAAAAAGTTATTCCCGATATTGTCAAATTGTTGAAATAATCAGATGAAAGGTTTTGTCATGGTCAGGATTTTCAGTTATGTGTTATTGATTTCAGCTTTTTTTCTCTGCGGCTGTTCTTCTGCCAAGCAGTTGATGCTGGAGACTGAAAAAGCAGAAAAATGGCAGGGGCATGTTGAATTTGCTCCGGAATACGCAAGAGACAAAGGGCCTTGTTTTGTTCTTTACGGTAAATATCCAACCCGATTGGTCTACAAAGATTTCATACCGGTCGATCCCGGAAAGATTTACACGCTGAAAGCATCGTTCCGCACTCTCGATCCAAACTTGCCCGCCAGCGCATACCTCGGACTGAACCTCTATGATGAAAATAAACACATCATCGGACATTACAACGTGCAGTCCTGCAGCAATACTGATTCAGAGGTGATTTCTGCCAGAAAAGGCGATAAATTTCTGACAGTCAAGATGATAAAAAATTATGACAAGATTAAATATTCCGCAGTTGCTTTCAATACCAAAAAAGATTTCAGCGATTTGCCGAATTACGATATTTCGCCCCAATGCGCAAAAATGTCTGCCGACAAGGATGGTAATTTGCGCATCGACCTTAAATATCCGTTGAAAAATGATTATAAAAAGGGAACTCCTGTCCGTCTGCATTCGCCATGGTCTCCGAGTTTGTATTTTCTCGCCTCCGGCTGGATGCCGGCAGGAGACGGCAGAGATTGTACCGCCGTACTGCATGGTATATTGAATGGTCCCGGTGTGCCGCATAAAAAATTCTGGAAGGGTACTAAATATGTCCGCCCGTTCGTCTGGTTCGGCAATTGGAACCGTCTCCCCAAAAAAGGTGCAAAACTTCTGATTGACGGCTTCTCTTTTGAAGAAAGTGATGCTGAATAAAAAAATAATCTTTTATTTACCGATACAGAAACGGCTGAATATTTCTCCGAGAATATCTGCATCTGCAGTTTCACCGGTAATAAATCCGATATTACGCATAGCGGCATGGAGCTGCACAGCGGCTATTTCAAATTCACCTGAAGAGCAATTCAAAATAGCTTCTCCAAGCATATTTTTCACCTCTTCAAGCAGAGCCGCATGACGTGCATTAACAGCAAAATCCGCCTCTTCTGATTTATCACCCATTCCCCAGACAGCTTTTTCAAATGCATCAGAAAGTGCCTCAAGCCCTGTTCCTTTGAGAACAGAAATACGGACAGATTCCACCGGAAGTTCCGGAAGCGGCATATCATCTGAAATCAAATCACATTTGTTCCAAACCGCAATTATATTACTGTTTTTACCGCTGTATTTTATAAGTTCATCAACGTCAGGCGCTGATGCATCAAGCATCCAGAAAACCACCTGTGCTTCATCCAAATGTTTGTAACTGCGTTCAATGCCGATTCTTTCAACTTCTTCAGCATTTTCACGCAGTCCGGCAGTATCTATCAAACGCACAGGAATATCACGTATTATTACAGATTCCTCCAGAGAATCCCGTGTGGTTCCTGCAATATCTGTAACGATTGCACGGTCATAACCGAGCAGAAAATTAAGTAAACTTGACTTACCTGCATTCGGTTTGCCGACGATAACAGTTTTTACGCCGTTACGGAGTATATCTCCGCGTTTGGCACTGTCAAGCAAGTGCTGTACCTGCGCCAATGCGGCGGCAATTTTTTCCGGTAATTCCTCATCCCAATCAAGATTTTCTTCAGGAAAATCCAAGCGGGATTCACATTCACTTAAAATGAATAACAAATTTTCCCGCAATTCATGCAATCTGTTGCTTAAAGCGCCATCAAGTTGCCGGGATGCAATTTTCATTGCCAGATCATTATTGGATTCAATCAAATCTGCTACTGCTTCACTCTGAACGAGGTCAAGTTTACCATTCACAAACGCACGGAAGGTAAATTCTCCCGGTTCTGCCAAACGGCATTCCGGCTGATTCAACAGCAGATTCAAAACACTTTTAGCAACTCTGGCACCACCATGACACTGAAACTCAACCACATCTTCTCCGGTGTAACTTGCCGGCCCTTTGAAATAAACTGCCAGAGCATGATCAAAGCCGATGCGTACAAGCATCATTTTTCGCGTATTATCCCCGTCCAGACGGACTTTACCTATCAAGCGGTGAGCGATATTCAATGCTTGCTCTCCCGACAAACGGAGAATTGCGACAGCTCCATTTACTCCCGATGCCAATGCTGCAATAGTATCTACTGTATTCATGCTGCAACCTCTGCTGTTTGCAATTCAAATTCAAACTTTTCGCTGTTTCGTAAAACAAGTGCAGTCAGAAAATCGAAAATACCGATACATGACAACATTATTAAATCAATATAAATGAAAAACGGAACTTTTTTCATAAAACCTCCGGAAAATAAAAAACAAAACTTTACGACCAGAGCAATAATATACCGCATTTTTTCTTTTTTTCAATATTGTACAGCAGAAGCATGCTTAAAATATCAAAATAAAATTTAATTTCAGCTTGACAAATTGCTGTTCCGGTAGTAACTTTAACATAAATATATAAATATTTTTCAAAAGGAAACAACTTTTATGAAAAATAACCGGCGGAAAATAAAAAAACAATCAGGAGTCTCAATGCTTGAATCTCTGATCGCATTGATGATGATGTGTCTTATTTTCTTCGGCTCTTTACAGCTTTTTCAATGGGCTTTAGCTAAACTTTTCTGCAACTATTCTGCATTTTATGCAGGCAAGGCTTACAGTCTGGGGTATTCCGTACGGACGATAAACAAAGCCGCCCGCATTGCCGCAATTCCGATTTCAGGTCCTGATGATGACGACCTCCTGAAACTTGATAAAAAAACTCTTGAGACCCGTTTGAGAACCTATATGGCATCCGGCAATGCAGGTGTAAAATTCCCCTACTGGGATGCCGTCGGCAATGATCCTGATCTGGAAGTCGGTCACCCGGTTGACGGTTCAGGTTTCGTGGAAGTTTCCCTCCGGAATGCACCGTATTTCTCTGATGGACTCAAACGCTTTCTCAACATCGGAGGCCGGGCTGTCCATCCCAAAGGCAGACTCAAAGTCATAAGCCACAGCGACGGGTGGGCAGAATGAAATACAAAAATAAAAAATCAGGTCAGGTATTGTTTCTCGGCATCATAATGCTGCTGGTCATCTTTTTTGCCATCTTCTTTTTCTTTGATATGCACAATATCATACGCGGCAAATTGAAATTGGAGACAGCGGAACAGGCGGCATCTCTTACCGCCGCCCGCTGGCAGGCAAAGTCACTGAATCTGGTCGGCGAATTAAATCTGCTCATTGCCACTGAAAGCATGCTGAATGACAGTTCGCAAATAGCAATCCCTGATACTGTCGAATTCAAAAATGAACGGCATGACTCCGAACAGTTGAAATTGAGCAAACTGTACAGACGCAATTCTGCCAGAGTTCAAGCGTTGAATGAAATGCAGAGCCGTATAACTTTCATCGGTCCGCTGATCGCCCTTGCCTCTGCACAGCAGGCGGCAAAAAATAACGGCGTATCCGCAGTAAATGCAAGAAAAGACCGCGGCGGCTCAGATAAACCGTCAAATGTGGCAGAGGATTTTGAAGAATACCTTGCCCGCATAGATGATGACAACAATATTTACAGTGCCGAACCGAATCTGGTGATCAACGGTTACAAATGGCGCGAACCTTATAAACTTCTGCTTTATGAAATCACACAGGGCGGAATTGCAGTCCGACCCAATGCAACCATTACAGGGCTGGAGGGTATCAAACCTTCATTCCTTGCAGATCTTGGACTTTATCCGGCAATTCTTGCCTCTGCAAAAGGAGAACCGGCATGGTGTCAATGGCGTCTGCGGCAGCTGGTGAAAATGGACGATTCATATTTCAATGGAGTTGAATGGTACTCTCCGGATTTTTCAGAAATAAACTTTTCGCAGCAGAGTGAAATTTATCCGCTGGATCTGCGCCTTGAATCCACTATGCTCCCGGAAAATGAATATGTACAATTTGAAGAAGAGGCAAATCGTCTGAAACAGGAAGGCGGCTATTCAGAAGATGTCATGGATTATACATCAATACTGCCGGTACGACCGAGATTTTATGTCTACAATCAGCGATGGAACAGAATGAGTGAAACTTATACCGGTCCGATAGTGGATACTCCGGATACTCCATGGAAAAGAGGTGAATACCTCAGCCGTGATGTCGCCGACTGGGCGATTTACGGCGGTGCAGCAGCCTATGCTGAATGTGTACAGTATATTCCTGAAACTCTGCCGTTCAAAAGTATTTATTCATCTTCAACTGCAAAAAAATTTGAAAAAGGCAAAGCAAATCTGAAAAATTCGCCTTCTGATGCTTTAATACGGAAAAATCTCAATTCCTCCATTCAGGTCGGCGGTAATTATACCATTGACAGACTCAATACCGGCTGCGTTGCCAAACCGCTCGGCAAACTTTCAGGAGACCGCAATCCGACTGATATTCCAATCGTTCTGCCGGTTTTCACCCGTGTAAATCTGATACCGAGCCTGATGCAGGAGATACGCATTTTTTCTTATGAATGGCCGCTGGTCGAACAATTTATTCTGGCATTGAGGACAATCATAGATGACGGGAAAAGCATATATGATGATGATTTGGAAATCCCCGAAGGCAGCGAATATATGCTCGAAGCTCTCCGCCTGCTCGGCACCAGGGAATTCCGCCGCCAGGGATACAACCCGGAGTACCGTGAGGAAATCATTACAACCCGTGTCCTTAAAAAATATTTTGAAAAAGACAATCATCTTTATCATCCGACTGAAAATCCCAACGGTCCCGGCTGGCTTCAGCAGCCTGTCCTCAAACCATGCAGAAAATATCATTTGCCCATAGAAGCGTATGAAGAAGAGATTTACTGTTATACCAGAGAAAAAGCAGAAAGACTCAACAGAATGCTTGATCCGGAAAAGGAAACTCCATATTTTATTCCTGCTGAAGGCGAAGAATGGTACTGTTTCAAAGGCAAATACATAAAAGTGAAGGACGGCAAGTTTGCCGACATCATGGAAAATGATCCCGAAGAAGGCTGCGGTAAAAAAGTCGGCAGCAATCCCGGTCGTCTGCCGGCAGGTTCAAATATGAGTCCGGAGAGGTTGTAAATATGAAAAACAGCAAAAATTCAGGTCAGGCAATCATAGAATTTCTCACTTTGCTGTTGGCTTTTTGTATATGTTTTTTGGGACTTATACTGGTCATGGGAATTTCAATAACCAATCTTGAAGTTTTCAATACTGCCAAATTTGAAGCTGACGAAAAAGCATATCTTGCAGAAACAGGCAGAGACGGGATAAATATAAAATCGTGGATTTATACCAATTTCCCATTTATACAGCAGGATATTCCTTTTCTGCCTGATGACCGTCCGACCGCTTCAACCAGAGATCTGGACTCTTTTGAAATGCAATTCAATAATAAAACCTATTCTGACCCGAAAGACAGATATGTATTCAATGATTTCAAGCAGACCAATTTCAAAATTGCAGACAATTTTACTGAAAATATCAGCGGTTTGAGTTACTTTGAAACTGCAAATCTGCTGCGGGGAAGAGCTTTTATCCCCCAAAATGAAGAACGCGTTCTTACCATAAATGATCCGCAATACTTTGACCGGCAGAAAACTTATGCCGCCATCAGAAAAATCCTCGGAATCGAAATAAAAAAATTGAATCTCGAAGATAATCATTCAAATACAGTTTATATGCCGGCAATGAAAATCCTTGATAAATGATTGTCAAGCGAAAATTTTTTATTCTCCCGGATAAAACATTTTATTGAAACGGCGGTGCAAATCTTTATCGCCGTATTTATCAGAAGAATCGGGTAAAAGGTCATCCACTGAATAATTACTCTGAATCGAACTGATATTTATCTTTGAATTTTTTCCGTCATAATCAAAAAATATTTTCCATGTTCTGAAATGCAGAATATGCAAATTGCCGTCTGCATTTATCTCAACCCGTTTGCGACTGCTGTCCAGCGGCCGGTAAGACAACTGAATATCACAAAAATTACGTAAATCAAAACTGCCGTTCTTCAAAATAAAATCTGCCTGTGCCGCAGCAGTTTGCGACCAAATCAGCGTATTGGGATTTTTTTCAACCGCATCACGCCAGCCGGCTTTTGAGTCCGGAAATGAATCAACTTCAGGGATATATGGTTTAACATCAATGACGGCAGTACCGTCCAGCAAATCACAAGTCCCCAACTTCAAACCTTCAGGAGTTATTTCAAGCAGTTCGACTGCACTGATCCCGACAGGATTCGGACGGTAGGGCGAACGGGTGGCAAAAACACTGTAACTATTTTTTTCAGCAGGCACAGGAACACGAACTCTGGGATGCCATCTGCCGTCTTTATTGCGGTCAAATACCCAAATCAGCCAGATACGGTCAAAACCTTGCAAATCCTCTGCACACTCTCTGTAAATACGGTCATTCCAACGCAGAAATGCACCCGGCGCAGTAAAAACGGATTGTCTCGGCAGTTCATACCGGTATTTAGCCGGACTTTCTATAATACCGACAGAACGGAATGAAAAATTATCTGTCTCTGCCATATTTTACTTCCGCAAAGTTCCGTTACCGACAGCGACCCACTTGTATGTACAAAGTTCTGCTGGGCCGACAGGACCTCTGGCATGCAGACGGTCAGTACTTATGCCGACGACTGCCCCCATCCCGTAATCGCCGCCGCCGGACAACCGGGTGGAAGCATTTACAAGCACCGAAGCGGAATCCACACCGGCAGTAAAAATCTCCGCAAGTTCTTCAGATGAAGTTATTATTCCGTCAGTATGGCCCGAACCATGTTCTGCAATATGTCTCATAGCCTCATAAACATCATCGACAATCCGGATGGAAAGAATATTGCCGAGATATTCCGTATCCCAATCTTCATCAACAGCCGGAATACATTCAGGGAATCTGGCACAAAGTCTTTCACAGCCTCTTATTTCAACAGAATTTTCTTTGAGAGAGTTTATTATCTTCTGCATTGCATCATCCGGCAAAGCGGCGTCAATCAGCAAAGTTTCAAGAGCATTGCAAACAGCATTATTCTGACATTTTGAATTTATGACAAGTTTCATTGCCATATCGCTGTCTGCATCAGCAGCGACATACAGATGACAAATCCCGTCATAATGCTTGAGGACCGGAATACGAGTTCCATCTGCAATAGCTTTGATAAGACTTTTGCCGCCTCTGGGAATTATCAAATCAATATACTTGTCCTGCTGAAGCAATTCTGCAACAGCGGCACGGTCAGAAGTCGGGATGAGCTGAACGGTATCTTCCGGAAGTCCGGCTTCAACAGCAGCGGCAAGCATGGCATCTGCCAGAACAATATTGGTACGCAAAGATTCCGAACCGCCTTTAAGGATTACAGCATTACCGCTTTTGACCGCAACGGCAGCGGCATCGGTGGTGACATTGGGGCGTGCTTCATAAATCATGGCGATCACACCGATTGGAACGGCAACTCGTTTCACCTCAAGCCCGCTCGGCATGCTTTTCTGTTCAATGATCATGCCGACGGGGTCGGGCATTTTTGCCGCTTCACGGAGCCGGTTTACCATATAATTGAAAACTTTTTCATCAACTTTAAGTCTTTTTTGAAAGGCCGGAGATAAATTTACAGCATCTCTGAGATCGGCGGCGTTAGCTTGAAACACTGCATTTTTACACTCAATCAGTTTCTGCGCCATCAAGTTCAAAGCGTCAGTACGCTGTGCCGGAGATATTGTACGGAGTTTATACGATGTCTGTCTGGCTCTGAAAGCCGTTTCTTCAATAAAAGTCATTGTAAAATCCTTCTGTTATAAACAGTAATGTAGCATTGAAAAGCATAAATGCAAGCAATATTGCACAAATGAATGATTTTTACTGAATGTTGCAGTTCTCTGCATATTGCAGAACAGCCGCCGATACCGTTAAAACCGGATTCGGTAAAAATTTTTGAATTACTTTTGAAATTACCTCTATATTTGTTTTTTCATCTTTTTTGAATGACTTTTTAAAATATTTCTTGAAAAAAAATTTTTTTCAATTATGTTATTACATTATAATTTTCTTTAATTTACAAATTTTTTTTGATTTATTTAATTTGTGATGTAAGATTTTATAAAAAGACATGGAATTATTTATAATAAGAGAATTCTTCAGTTATCTTCAGCTGAATGGTTGCTGTAATAAATTTATAGAAAGGTTTGTTAATTAAAATGAGTAAATGGTTGGCTTTTTTGAATGGCGTGATCGTTGGTCCCTTCACTCAGGATAAAATTGAAAACATGTTCCATAACGGCGAAATAAGCGCCACAGATAAAATAAGTCGTGAAGGTGAACTTTTCTGGAAAACAATAAGTGATTTCCCCGAATTGCAGCATCTGGTAATACAGCAGGATAATTATTTCACTGCCGCTGACCCTGCTCCTCCTGCCGAACCGCATGGCGGTAAAAAAAATCTCAGCACTCTCTATTTCGGCAAAAAAGATGCAAATTCAAATACGCCTGCTGTTGCAATCGAACAGTCACTTAATGGCAGCGAAGTTCATTTCCGTTGTCCATACTGCCGTCAGAAATATATGCTTGATGCAGAAGAATTCAACGGACAGAGTGTTGATTGTCCCGGATGCAGTAAAGCATTTATACTGCAGAAAGAATTTGAACAGGATATGCCGGTTATGGAAGATTTTCCGGAATCTCCGGTCGCTCAAGAATCATTTCCTGCAGTTGAAAACGTGGATTTCACAGAAGATATTCCGGAGGGCGATATTACCTGCCCGCATTGCTGGAAGACTTTTTCAAAAGAAAACATCTGTTATATTTCAACTCATCCCGATCTCATCGGCGATTCTATTGTCGGAGAATTTGAACAGAAACGTTTTGTTCCAACCGTTTATCATTCAAGCGGTCTGCCGCTGGATGCCAAAGGCATGCCATGTACAGACATTGCCTGTCCGCACTGCCATCTGCGCATTCCTGCCTCCATTGTCGATCTGTCATCATTATATGTTTCCATTGCCGGGGCGCCGTCATCAGGTAAATCATATTTTCTGACTTCACTTGTTCATACCCTCCGCAGTACAATGCCAGTCAATAATTTTTCATTCTATGATGTTGATCCTATCATCAACAGTGTTCTGAATGATTATGAAGAGAAACTTTTTATGGCAATTGATTCAGATTCAGTCACTCTGCTGCCGAAAACTCAACAGACCGGAACTGAATATTCAAACCGTATCGTTAAAAACAATATGGCTCTGGATTTGCCTAAACCCTTCATTTTCCGTCTTCAATCAATCAGCGCTTCCTCAAACGGAGAGATGACGGACCGCAATCTTATTTTCTACGACAATGCCGGTGAACATTTTCAACCGGGGGCAGATACAATAAACAACCCTGCTACCATACATCTCGCTCACTCCGATTCAATCGTTTTCATATTCGACCCCGTAAACGATGCCAATATGCGCAAAGAGTGCGACAAGCGGGACCCCCAGCTGGAAAATACAACTAAAGTAAACGACCAGACTACTCTTTTTGCTGAAATGGTCAACCGCATCCGCCGCCATGGCAACTTCAACATAAACGAAAGCTGCGATATTCCTCTTATCATCGCTGTCAATAAATATGACACTTGGAAGCAAAAATTGCCGAAAGATGTTGAAAATATCTCATTTTTCTGCGAAAATCAGGAAGACTTCACAACTGAACTCAATATGAATGCAATTCTTGACGTTTCCTTTGCCTTGCGTGAACTTATGCAGAGTGCCGCTCCGGCATTGGTTGCACAGGCAGAAGCATTCTTCAAACGGGTATTTTTCATACCGGTCAGCAGTTTCGGCTGTCTTGCCTGCAAAGATTCAATGGGCAATATCGGTATTATTCCCTCAAAAATCAAGCCGATTCTGGTAGATTTGCCGGTTTCTCTGCTGCTGGGCGAGAAAGGCATCATGCCCTGCAACAATACAAAACCGTCAGTTTCCGCATCACCTCTTGTTTGTAAAATCATTGATAACCAAATCGTTTTCAAACATCCGGTCAGTGGCAGACGTGTCTCCCTGCCTCCCATGTATTCAGAAGCCGTCCTTGAAATAGGCGGCAAAATATATAAAATGCCGCATCTTGCGGAAAATACTGCTGCTGCGAATGAAGTATTTTCTCCATCCGGCGGTTCAAAATCATCTGTTTGGGAGTAATAAATCATGCTGGAACTCGTTTTTACATCTGCTCAAGCGGGACTTATTCCCGGCCGTTCAGGATTCTGTTCAGTAGCCTGGACCGAGGGCATGCCTAAAAATTTGGTAACGATTCTTGAAAATATGAGCGGATATAACATACTGTATCTGCCCAATGACGCCAGAGCGGCAAACAATCCCGTCTGCCGTTCATTTCAGAAAATACGTTACGGTTCCAGAGAATTTTCCGTTATGAGTCGGATCGCTTTTGCCGGTCTTGATTATACCAACAGAACCAACAAAATAGCACATCATATCGTTTTTGAGAATGAAAGCGAACTCGATGAATTACAGTACGGAGCGATTTCCGCTCTGCTCTGTGATGAGAATTTCTTCACCTCATGGGATGGCCAGCCAAGACTTCTTCCCCGCCGCAAACATCTGAAATCAGCACCCGTTGACGGATATTTTGCCGGAAAATGGCAGAAAAATACCGGTCATGCTGAATGGGCAGGACATATTGCAAATACATTCATTTACAACCTCGATGACAAAAAAAACAATTGTCTGTATCTCGAATATGATCATGAAGCTCATGGGGCGGATATTCCGGAAATGATTTGTGAAATCGTCCGCGTCCTCCCGAAAGAATTGCATAAAGAATTTACCTTCTCCACTTACTTCTCTGCTTCATCTTCTGATTCAGCATGTTTTTTCAATGCAGTACTCCCGAATTGTTCCATACTGCCTTCAATCAAGCGTTTCAAACCGGCATTCCTCATCTCTCTGACTGCCGGAACTCCGCTTCCCGCTGTTGAAAATACTCCCTGCGTTGAATCTGCCAAAACCGGCAACGCTCCGAAATTCGGTATTGATCCCGAAGAGGAGGAAGAAGAGGTAATTTACATGGACCTCTCTGCCCAAAATACAGCAGTTGAAGAATATGAAGAGCAAGCACCGGAAGACGAAGAAGTTATTGTCGCCCAAGCTGTTCCAGCTCAGTCCGCATTCAAATTGCAAATGCCGCGCAAAATCAATCATTCCCAGAAAAAAACAAACAAAACTCATAATCATAATTCCCCAAGCCACCCTGATAATCAGCGTCAGCGCATGATGATTTTTGCCGGTGCGGCAGCACTTGTAATACTTGCGATCGTAGTTTCAATACTTCTGTCGCTGAAAATATCGGCCAGAAAAAATGCCATTGCTGAAGCATCCGCTGATAATGAAGCTCACATTTTTACCGTTCAGGAACTACGGAAAGAAAAAAAATTAAAATCTGTTAACTCTGAAAAAAAACAGAAAAAGTCAGAGCAGAAAAATAACTCAGACAGCAAAAAAACACCTTCTGATACCGGAAAAGATAAAACTACTTCCGCTCCCAAAACACCTGCCCCAAAAAAGACAGTGACTCCCCCCAAGAAAAAAGCTGTCCCTCCGCCTCCGAAAGTTAAAAAAGAAATCAAACTTTCAACAAAAGATAAATTCATGCTGCTGAAAAATTTTAACAGCGGAGAAAAATTGAATTTGCCTTTTGAAATAAAGAAAATTGAAATCCGGATAAAAAATGAATGGTCAGATACTGTTTCAATCAGTAACCAAAAGGATTTTATCATCATAAAAAATGCAAAAGAGATCCATGTAATGCCGGTTGATATAAATGCTTTCCCGCTGGCTCCGCGCAATGATGGTACCGGAGTTATGAAAATCATTGCCGAAAGCAAAAGTATCATTATTGAAGAAAACAAAGCAGATGATGATGATTATGCCCCATTCAAAGAAATCATCAGTGAATTTATTTTTTATCATGCAAACGGCGAATGCCGCTGGCAGGTAAAGTGGGACAAAAGTTTTTTAACACACTTGAGCAAGGGACATATTAAAATAGACAATACGAACAGTATGAAATATGAAACGTCTGAAGATGAAGAATTATTTCTCAAATATATTGAATTTGAAAATAATTCTTTTTCAGAATTCAACGATTTGAAAGAATGGGATACAAATGCACCTTATGTAAAAAATGCAATAAAATCAGGCAAAACTCCGTTCAAAGCAGATATTGATTTTATTTCAGACAAATATGATACAATCAAAGCCGGATTGCAAATTGCTGATGCAGCAAAAATCAATTTTAAACAACTGAAAAAAGAATTTGATATTTTTTACAAACATTTACTCGCTGTTGATAATACAAAATTATCCAAAAAACTTAAACTGGATGCAAATTCTATGCTGACAGAAATCTATAATTTGTGGAAAACAAAAATGACCGAACGGGAAGGAAAATTCGGCGGAGATCAGCAAATCAAAGATGATATTAACAATACTTGTAAATTACATGAAAAGCTGTTGAATAATTTTGAATCAGACAGAAAAAAACAGAATGAAGTCAACAAATTAGAGAGAAAAATAAATCGGCAGAAAAAAATGCAGGAAGATTTGAAAAAAGCTTTCAAAAAATATGAATTACCTGCAAAATTCTCAAAAATTTTAGAAAATTATGATTCTTTCTCTCAAGACGAGAGAGAAGAATTATGTAAGGAATTGGAGAAAAAAATAATCAGAAAAGCCAAAGGGACAAGATAATATGGCTAAAATAAATGATATGATGAATGAAATCGAACAGCTCCTCAGCTGTAACGATTTAAGTAATAATCCGCACAGCAAAAAACTTGCCTCTGATTATGCCGCAATATGCCGTGACCTTAACAATGATTTGCGGGAGTGCAAAAGCCTTTTTCAAATGGGAGCATACGCTGAAGCAAGACGATTGAATAGCCGCAGTAAACCTCCTTTCACAGAACGGTTCCGCATCCTCAATTTTTCAGGACGTGACGAATGGATACGTTTATGCAATATGTATTCATGGGACGTGCCGCCCGCACTCGACAGTGATACTGTAAGACAGCTCAATGAAAGCGGTGACCGGAAAGAAATTTCTATTGAAGAACTCCAAAATCAATGGCGCAGGATAATCCGGGACGGCTCAGTTCGGGAAAAATTGATTCTTGCGCGGAAAATATATGCTATCGACAAATCTTCCGTCTGGAAATCAAATCTGCTCAATATTGAGCGTACATGGGTCAATATGCTCAAAAAATCCGCCGAAAATGCTTTCAATGAAAAACGCATTGAAGAGCTGATTGAAATTTGCAATGAATTGAAATCTCCGGAACTCCTGCAGCCACAGCCTGAATCTTTTTTTGATAAGTATCAGAACGATATAAACGCATTCAAACGCTCAAAAACAGATGAGAAAAAAAATATACTGCTTGACGAAATCGCCGCAGATTATATGGCTCTTGACCTTGACAGTCTGGAAAAATCATTGGAAAAATGGGGCAATATGCAGGAAGACCCCTTTTTCAGCGCCAGCAAAGAAGAGGAAAAACAGGTCAATGATGCCCGCAATTTCCTGCTGGAGAAACTCGCAGAACGCAACGCCAAAGAGGAATTCAGCCGTTTGCAGAGTCAACTGGAAATGCTGTTGAATGAAAACGGTGATCCCGAGGAGATCAACAAAGTTTATCATTCTTTGCAGCAGTTTGACAAGCCGATAAAAAAACTGCTCGAAAACCGCATGGCTGAATTTTATGAAATGATGGAACTGGAAAGAAAACGCAAACATGTCCGCAGTTGTGTTTCATGGGGCGTTTCCGCTCTGGTTATTGCAATTGGTGTTTTTGCGACAGTACTGTATTTTCAGGCAGAAAAAGAACTGCGTGATGCCTGCGCAAGCATGCAGAAACACATCAAGGAAAATAATTACAGTCTCGCTCTCGAATTTTATAAATCAGTTCAGAAAAAAAGCTCTTCCATTGCCAATAAAGCCGCTTTGAAAGCTCTTCATGAAGAAGCTCAGAAAATGTATTCTGATGCCGTCATCGCAGAAAAAGAATTTACTGAAAAATGCGAACTGCTGGAAAAAAAATATTTCAATGATGAAAACATTCTGCATCCTGCCGTCAGCAAAATCATGACCGAACTTGAAGAGCTTGCAGCAATCCTGCCCATTGAGAAAAAAAATATCAGAAGTCAGCTTCAGGTAAAATATGAAAATCTCAAAACTGCAAAAATTGCTGCTAATGAAATCAAATTCCGCAATGAAATACTTAAACTGCAAAAAGAGTGGACCAATCTTTTCAACTCTTTCAACAAAGTCCCCGCACACGATAATTTGAAGAAAAAAAATATTCTTGAACGCAGAGGTACTGCATTGTTGAATGAATACAAATCTAAAATCTCTGCTGAATTATATGCTGAATGGGAGAAAAACCTTGCTGACAACACTGTTTCTTTCGGAAAATATCAGAAAAACCGTGAAGAGATGATGAGCAAAACAAAAAATCTTTATCAGCCTGTTTCAGCAGAACAATATTTCCTCGCTTTGCGAGGTGATGTAAATATTTCATCTGAAACCGCAAATGATTTCAATAAAGCTCTGCGCCAGCTCGTTATAGATGAACCGATCTTCCGTATCATCAACAATGTCTATGATGAAACGAAACTGAATGCAATAGCCAATCAGTATACTGCAAATCCTTTCTGCCGTGAATTGAACCGCAGAAATAAAGCTGCTCACAATACTGCTGCATTCCGCAGCAATCAGAAAAATATATTTGATTCATACAAAAAGCTTATCATGCCGCAGCATGCGGTAAAAGAAATAGTATTGTATGACAAAAATCAACAGTATCACTTTTATTTCAATAATCCCGACAAAGATATTGATATTGAAAAAACATGGGACAACAAAAAAATAAAATCTTTGCAGTTTTTCTTTCTGCACAGTGCAAATAATATCAAACACTCAGCTGTATTCAAGGTCAATGATGAAAAAATTGCAGAAAAAATCGCAGAGTTGAAAAAGGAACATGCACAAAAAAACAGTTCTCTCAAAAAGAAAAACAGAAAACAATTCGTTCCTCCTCCTGCTAACGAATTGTTTAAATATCTTGAATTCATATTTATGCCGAATCAGAAATACGGAACTCTGCCGTCAAAAATGATGTTGAAAGATTATGAAGTTCTGTCCGACCTGACCAAACTCCGTACCGCCGCACAAAATACTGTTTTACAGGCAACTGCAGACAACTTGCAAAAAGGCGATATTGTTTTGATCCTTAAATCAATTATCCGTGTTGCAGAAGATAATACAATCACCAACATTTATGCAAAAGTCAATATCATCCGCGCCATGCTCGCTTTCCTGCCGCAGGACAAGCAATGGATTTATCATAATTCATTACAGCCGCTGAATGAACTTCTGAGAAAATATTCAGCCGGAGAACGTGCATGGTGGCAGAATCCGGCCGCATCATTCAAATATCCTGAAGATAAAGTGAATTTCCCGAAAGAATTCTCTAAACTTGATTTGAGAAAAATATTTGCCGGAATTATATTGAGTGAAAAACTTTCCCATGTGATCTGTAAATATCCTCCGCTTCCATGCGGTATATTTTTCCGGGAAGGCAACTTCTGGAGACTGCATTCATTTCAGTTCAATTTGACGGATTACAACACTTTGTTCATCGTATCATCCGCGGCAAATCCGCAGGATAACAAAATGCATGCCTTTTCTGCCATTGATTTTGTAAAGCCTGTTCCGCAGGAAAAATTGCCGCAAGATATTGCATCCGAACTTTATAATGGGCAGCTTGTTTACTTTGTCTCTTCTCTTGATTCCTGGAAACTCGGTTTCAAATCTGCAATAGAAGAATTGAAGAAAGAAAACTTTTCCGTTCCCGAAAATGCAGATGGTATTGTATGGCCGGAATACTGGCCTCAAAACAAAAGAAATTTCAAGGAGTTGATGAATTGAATCAGCAAAGATTTTTTTATCTGAAACAGCAAAACCGCATATACGGCCCGTTTCCGGCTGCTAAAATACTGGCAATGTACCGGAGCAAAACATTATCTGCGGCAGATCAAATTTCTCCTGACAAAATAAATTGGAAAAATGTCAATGATTTTTTCAATCCGCCACGTCCGAAAGTACAGAAAATACAGCCGGTTCAGACAGTTGCCGTGTACAATAATGATCCCCGGAATACTTATGTTACAGCCGCACCTGCTGTTCCATCAGAAAAAAAGATAGAATATATCAAAGTCACTCCTGTTCCCCAGGCGCATCCTGTTCAGCAAAAGGCTTCTTCCGGAATGCTGATCATGATATTTGTCCTGTTTTTCCTGCTTGTAACAGCGGGAGGAATTTTCTTTTATTTCGCAGGTCAAAAAGATTCAGGAAATTCATCCGGCAAAACAAGTGACTCATGGACATCTGTTATTGAAAAAAATAAACATGCAGTCGCACTTGTCGTACTGAATGTCACCTTGAAAAACGGAACCATTCACAAAATTCCCATGGGAACAGCATGGGCTTTTGCAGATAATACTTTTGCCACCAACGCTCATGTGATTCAGGGAGTCCATAAAAACGGCATTGAACTCCTCAAACAACATTCTGATATTATTTCAGATATGGAAATATCTCTTATTCTGAATGAAACAAAAACTTCTTATCCGGTAAAATCATTCCGGGTGCATCCGGAATATGATACTGCCAAAGATGCAGATTTCGCACTTCTTTATACTGACAAAGTAACTCATAAACTGCAAATTGCCGATGACAGAGAATTGCATAATATCAAGCAGGGAACTCCGATCGCATTTCTCGGCTTCCCGATGGAGGGATTGTCAAACGGCAATGTCAATACCGCTAACCCGATGGCTTCTCTGCAAACCGGCAATATCGTTGCCATATCTAACGCAGAATACGGCGACAGCGGTTTTGCAGGAAACACTACAATACGGCACAATCTGCCGACTGTCGGCGGCGCCAGCGGCAGTCCGATCTTCAACAGAAACGGCAAGGTTATAGCAATCCTGTTTGCCGGTCACATGAAAATTGAATTCGATAAATCCGGCAGAATGGTCAGAACCCCAATGGCAGCAATGATAAACTTCGGTATCAGAATCGACCGTATGAAACAATGCTTCAATGCCAAAGAAATTTCAACCGCAAATCTATGGACCCGCTGATATATGTCAAAATTTTATTACATAAAAAGAAATGATAATATAACTGGACCATTCTCTGAAATACAGTTGAAAAATATGTTTGTAAAAAACATTCTTGACAATAATACTCTTATTTCTGACGATCGCATAAAATGGTCTACTTTCTCCTCCGTTTTTGTCCCGAAAGAACCGGAAACTGTTTATATGGAACTGCCGGTAAAACCGGTAGTTGAAGAACCTGCCACAGTCTATCTTGAGCTGCCGCCAAATAAAAAAGAAATAATTCAGGAAGAAGAGGAAATAACAGAGGAAGATGTTCCTGAAGAAGAGGAAAACGCAGAACCGGAAGATGATGTCATGCCGGATGTCATACCGGATCCGGTTTATATTACTTTCAGCATGATATGGAATGCCCCTGCTTATATACGCAACATGCATTACATGTACAGCTTGGAGGAGAGCCGCAGCAGTGCGATGAAATTTACATTATCAGTCATATCATTGTCAGTTGTGCTGGAAATTTTTGTCTGCGGAATGCTTTTCTTTTTTGCCGACAGAAATTTATGTATTGCCGGTATAACTTCAATTTTTTTGACTGCGGTTATGGCAATTCTGATACTGTTGTTGGAAAATCTCTGTATTACCTCAATAGTCAAATATGAAAAAATGCTGAATCATTTTCAGCTGTTCATGCAGATAAATCTTTTCGCTTTTTCTGCATTCGTCTGCGGCATGCCGCTGGCAGGGCTTGCGGCTGCCAATACAGCAGTATCTCCGGCATTGAAAGCTGTATGTATTGCTTATGCCGCACTGACCGGCACTGCATGTATGATAAATATGGGGGCAGGAATCGTTCATGTTTCCAAAAAATTTTTCAAAATGCACAATTTCAGCAGTATTTTTGCAGCGATATTGAATATTGTTCTATGGTTTTTAATGCTTCTTACCGGATGTAAAATCACAGAATTTCTGAAAAATGCACTTTTTGAAAAATGATTTCTTGACAAGGTGATAATACAGGATTAAATTAAAAAATATTAAAAAATAACAGGGAGTAAAAAATGGAATACGGAAAAAAACTTTCATGGGTACAGTCTGACATTGAAAATATTTGCGGATTCAACAGCAAAAAGTTTACACGTGTCAATATTGTTTTCGCCTTTATCATCGGACTTTTGCTGACTGCACTTTTTTACGGGGTTTTATTTCCGTTCAGAGGCAGAGGTTTTCAGATGATCGACATGTTTTTTCACGGCGGAGCAGAAAACAGATCTTCAATTCCGTATTATACAGTTTTTCTCGCAATGTTTTCATTCGCCATATTGTTCCTTAAAAACATGAAACTCAAAGTTCAGCAGAAGGCTCTCAAAGTCAACATTATGCCAATAGACAGCAGTTTTTCACTCACCCCGGTCACTGCCCGTGAAATACTTGATACAATGTATGAAAAAGTCGATATTCCTGCCAGATTCATACTTTTCGACCGTGTTGAGCGGGCAATTTCCAATCTGAAAAACCTCGGCAGTGTTTCTGCCGTTGCCGAATGTCTGACCAACCAGGCAAATAATGATGACAATTATCTTTCAAGTTCATACACTATTTTGAAAGGTTTTATCTGGGCGATACCGGTTCTCGGTTTTATTGGAACGGTTATCGGTCTTGCCGATGCTGTCGGCGGCTTCGGCAAAGTCGTTTCTGAAGGTGCGGATATTGAACAGCTCAAAGCATCCCTCGGCGGAGTGACCGGAGGTCTTGCTACCGCATTTGAAACCACACTTATTGCCCTTGTCCTTGCAATGTTTGTCCAGCTTTTCATGACTTTCACTTTGAACAAAGAAGAATTGTTCCTCGATGATTGCGCAGATTATTGCCACCGCAACATCATTTCAAAAATGAAAACCATCAACCTTCAGGATGAAGAATGAGCAAAAAAGACGATTCTCCTGCAATCTCACTTTTTTCCTTTCAGGATATTATCACCTCCATTACAGGTATCATGTTTCTGGTGGTGCTGCTTTTGCTCCTCCTGATTTTTGAGGGGACTCCCGTCAAAACTCCGCCAAAACAGTCCGCTGAAGATAAACAGGAAATGCAAAAAATGGCTGAAGAGATAAAAAAAATCAGCGGGGAAATACAAAAATATAAAGAATCCAGAGAGAAACTTGTCAAACAACTGCGCGAATATCAGAAAATGCCGCTTTCAAAAATAGAAGATAGAAAAAACGAGCTTGAACAGCGTATTCAGCAGCTTACTGAAAAAAATATCAATACCAAAAATTCCATTGTTATTGCCAAACAGCAGCAGACAAAAAATATTGAAGAGATAAATCAGGCAGAAAAAGACCTCAAAGATACAGAAAAAAATATTGTCTCTGCTTCTGCTGAAAATAAAAAGAACTCTGAAAAAATCAAGGAATTGAAAAAACGTATAGAAACTGTCAAACAGACAGTCGGTTTCTCCGTAGAAGAATCTTCCGACAAAAAACCTTTGCTGGCAGAATTTACCGCAGACGGTTTCATGGTACTTGATTTCAGTACCGACAAAGTTTATGACCTGCGTGACCGGAATGCAGATTTGAACAGCAAAGCAAAGAAATTCGTTGAGTGGGTCAAAACATGCGACAAAAATAATTATACACTCTCAATCATTCTCGGTCCTTCAAAACTTAAATACTGGGATGCTATCTCTGAAGAACTCAGAAAAATCGGCATCACTCACGGACTGGAACTGCACCCGAAAGATGATATGAGTATTTTCTCTGCAGAAATGCGAGGTGAAAAATGAGCCAGAAACGCGACTTTGAATCAAGTTTGGAATTGCTGCTTGATACCATGTGCAACTCTTTCGGAGGCGTCATGTTCATTGCAATTTCTCTCATTATTGTACTTTCAATGACCTCAAAAGTCAAAGAGGCTGTCACGGATAATTTCCAGAACCTCGAAGAAATGCAGACCAAAGTTGAGGAACTCAAAAAAGAATTCACTCAAATCCAACTCGATACAAAACAGATACAGCATGCTCTCGAAATATTCAAAAATGACCCGCGATTAAAATATCTGAAAGATATTGTTTTACTCGAAGATAAATTGAAAAAAATCGAAATGGAAGACAAAATGCTCTCCGTCGAACTTGAAGTGCAGAACAAAAAAAACAGTGAACTTGTCAATAAAAAAACTCTCATTCAAACCGAACTTACAAAAAAACAACTCAAATATCAGAAAATTGCTGCTGAAAACATCAAACAGGAACAGGAACTCAAATCTCTCAATGAAGAACTGAAACGTACTGCTTCTGAACATATTACATTCAAAACTATGTCCCCGACGCAAAAAGCTCCCTATTACCTGATCGTTTTCAACTCGAAAATCTGGCGTGTCGGACCGGACAAAAAAGGAGATCCGCCGCACAGTGACGTAAATTATGCCAAAGCCCGACAGGATGGACAGGAATATATAATCTGCACTATCCGTGACCTCAATTCAGGAGTCCCCCTGATCGAAAACGGCAGAATATCTTCGGAGGCTTATGCTCTGCTGCAGAATATTCCTCAAGACCGCTTCCCGTCCTTAAGTATACATTCAGATTCTGTCGAAGATTTCTGCAAATTCAGAGAGGAACTTAAAAAGAATAACACCACACACTCTGTTGACACATTCTTTGAATCACTGGGAAATAAATTTATCTATTTCTATACAAATACGAAAGATCATTATAATGCATATTGATAAATTCAAAAAAAATCCTTACCTTGCGGCAGCAGTTTTTTTTCTGATACTGTTCTGCTCATCTCTGCTTTTCGCACTTGCCGTAAAAATTAAAATCACCCCGGAACCTGACGGCTTCGGAGACGGCAAAGGGCCGAATATTTTCGGCAAAGGCGGCGACGGCAATGGAACAGGAGACGGAAGCGGAGACGGATCGCATTCCGGAAGTTTCAAAGGAGTCGGAGACTCCGAAGGAAACGGCAAATCCTCCGGCGATAGTAAAAAAGATTCAGAATTGAAAAACGAAAATACCGCAAAAAATCAAAAAGGTCAGAAAAATTCCGCCCCTGAAAGCAAAACTGACGGCAAAGATTCTGAAAATGCTGACAACTCAAAACAATCTGAAACTCCTAAAATACAAAAACTCAGAGGCGCCAAAATATATGCAGATTCTGACAAAGCTAAAAAAGTAAAGAAAAAAAAAGAAACAGAGATTGATCTTGACGACTCCGCAGAGCAAGGCAGCAAAGGCTTCACCTCCGGAGGCAGAAGTGTTTTCCGTATCAAAAGAAACAAAAATATCCTCTTTATCGTTGATATTTCCCCGTCAATGGATGCTGAAACCGCAGAAAGACTCACCCGCATTACCATTTTGAAAGATCAACTCATACATACGATAAAAAAGCTTAACAAAGAAAAATCAAAAGGCTTGTACAGCATTCTCGCATTCAGCAGTAATTGTTATTCATATCCCGATAAAAAAAGCAGTAAACAACTGAAATTCTCCTCTGCCGCAGATATAAATTCCACAGAAAAATGGATCAGTCAAATGGAAAAATTACCACGCGCAGGGACTTACCTTTACAAGGCAATTTCAACTGCTCTGACAATGATCAATCAAAACGGTATAAAAGTGGATATAATATTCATTCTCACCGACGGAGAACCGAATGACGAACATCAAACTGATGTGTATTTAAAATTGCTGAGCAGAGAATTACCGGAAAATATAGTTATCAACACTATTTCAATCGGAACTTCTTCTCCGCTTTTGCAGGAGATAGCCAAACAGCATAAAGGCAAATATGACGAATATAAATAATGAAAGGATATATTATGAAAAAAATTTGTAAAATGCTTAAAACCGTACTCTTCGCAGCAGTATGTATGACTGTTTTGCCTGCTTCGGCAGAGTTTAGTTACAAAGATTGAGTCGTGCCTTTTTACTCCACCCAGCGCATTGCACTCACTTTCATGGGCAAAGAGGAAATTTTCAAATTCAGTTCAAAAAAAGTTACCTGGCGGAATAATATTAAAACTGATCTCGAAAAAGCAAAACTTTATAAATACAATTCCGACCGTGTTGACATGCTGGATGATTATCTCTTCGCTATTTCAGAACAAAGTTCCACTGAATGGGAAGATTTTGACTCTGCCATAGATGAAATAAATACAAAATCAATTGAACCGGCTGTAAACAGAAATGACCTTATCTGGGCAATAGCAATGGCTTACAGATTGAATAACTTTTGCAAAGGCTTCATCTATAAAAAACTCAGTGATACCGATGCCGTAAAAGAAGAACTTGCCACTGTTCTCGATTCAATAAAAGAAAAAGTACGTGAACGTTATGAAGATGATGTGCTGAAAAAACTTACAGCTGAATACAAAAAACTTTTCCCGAACAGAAGACTGCTCATAGATCAATCCCTGCCGTCAAATTTTAATGCCTGTGTCAAGCTGCAGAATGAATGTCTGGCCGCCTATTTGAACTTGAACAAATATTCAGCCGCCGCAGAATTTGAAGAATGGGGCGCAAATATGCTCAACTTCCTTCTGCTTGAATATGATGTACTCTTTATCAAAGAATTTGAAACACGCCTGAAAAACTATACTGCCAATTTCAAAATAAAAAAATAAGGTACTGCACTTTCCTTCGGGGAGACTCCACAGTACCGTCTCATTTTTGATTTCTGCTGTTACAGAACTTTAGAGAAAAATTCTTTCACACGCTGATTACTTGAATTTTCGATGACTTCTTCAGGAGTGCCGTCAGCGATAATACGCCCTTGATCCATGAAAATTATACGGTCGGCAACTTCAGCCGCAAAACCAATTTCGTGGGTAACGACGACCATAGTCATACCTTCTGCTGCAAGTTCCTTCATCAATGACAGAACCTCTCCTACCATTTCCGGGTCAAGTGCTGAAGTCGGTTCGTCAAACAGCAGTACATCCGGATTCATCGCCAATGCACGGACAATGGCAATACGCTGCTTCTGTCCCCCTGAAAGTTGACTGGGGTATGAATCTTTTTTGTCATACAAACCGATCCGTTTAAGAAGTTCAAAGGCTTTTTCATTCGCCTCTTTGCGGGACATACGATGAGTTTTTACCGGTGCGAGAGTTATATTCTTCAGAATTGACAAATTCGGGAACAGGTTGAAATGTTGAAAAACCATACCGACCTGACGGCGGAACTTATTCAACCCGATTTCATGTCCGGTCACATTTTTACCTGCAAAAATGATTTCACCGGAAGTCGGAGTTTCCAGCAGATTCAAACAACGCAGAAATGTACTTTTACCGGAACCGGAAGGTCCGACGATGAACACTACTTCTCCGCTTTTGATAGTAGTACTTACATTATCAAGAGCGGTCAGTTTTTTGAATTTTTTTACAATATTACGGATTTCAAAAATTACTTCACTCATTTTTATTCAACCTTTTTTCAAGAAGTCCGAGAAGTTTGCTCAAGCATACAACAACGATAAGATAGATCAAAGCAACCGCCGCCAGCGGCAGAAATGCATCATAGGTCTGACTGCGGATAATATCGCCGCCTTTAGTCAAATCATCAAGTGCGATATAACCTGCCACACTTGTTTCTTTCAGCAGCACAATAAATTCATTACCGAGCGCAGGCAGCACATTTTTGAATGCCTGCGGCAATATGATCTGGTTCATAGTTTGAAAATAAGAGAGACCGAGAGAACGTCCGGCCTCCATCTGTCCTTTGTCTATCGACATGATGCCGCTGCGGATGATTTCTGCAACATACGCTCCGGAATTTATACCGAAAGCTATGATCGCAACAAATATTTTATCAACATCTATCGACCTGAAAATTACAAAATAAATAATAAGCAGCTGAACGACGACCGGTGTTCCGCGGATCACTGTCAGATAAATACGGCAGAAAAAGTCGGCAAGTTTCATTTTGCCGGTCAAATCCGCTGTACTTCTGACGATTGCAACTCCGAAACCGATGACAATACCTAATATCAATGAAAAAAAAGTAATGTGAATAGTATTAAAAAAACCTTTCAGTAAATATTGATAACGGTTTTCCTTTATGAAATTGATTCTGAAAGAAGCACCAAGTTTGCCGAAAAATGTATCAGATTCTACCTTATTGTCAGCAGCATTTGCACTGTGGCGGCTTTTGTATTCATCAATAATATTTTTGAGTTCGCCGCTTTTTTGCATTGATTGCAGTTCACGGTTGAATTTGTCAAGCAGTTCCTTATTTTTCCGGTTGATGGCGAAAGCATATTCCTCATAAGTCAGCGGCTCATCAAGAATTTTCAGATTCTTGCGCTGAGAAATATAAACTTCAGCAGGCTCACTGTCAACTACTACCGCATCAAGTTTTGCCGCGATCAAAGCGGCAACGGCAAGCGGGCCGTGAGTAAAACGTTCCGGATTCTGTATTTTTTCTGTCACATAGAGATCTCCGGTGGTACCGTGCTGTACACCGATCCGTTTTCCTTTCAGTTCTGTACTGTTTTTGATCGGAGAATTTTCAGGAACTATTATGACCTGTTTGGCAATAACGTATGGAATTGAGAAAGCAACCTGTTTTTTGCGTTCTTCAGTAACAGTTATTCCGGAAGCTGCGACATGCGCCTTGCCGGATTGGACAGCGGCAATAACAGAATCAAAACTCATGTCCTGAATTTTAAGCTGATAACCGAGACGGTCGGCAATACGTTTGATAATACACGGGTCAATGCCGTCAATCCTGCCATTCTGCACATACTCATAAGGCGGGAAGGTCGCATTTGTGACCATAATGAGTTCAGGTTTCTCCTGTTCCGAACAGGAAGTCAGCAAAAACGTAAAAAGCAAAAACAGAAAAGTATAAAAATATTTCATTATAAACCTCTTTTATTGTCAATCACATAACATACAGCCATTCGGCTCGTTTTTCAAATACTTATTGAAAAAAGGTTTATAAAAAAAACATTAAAAAGATTATTCCTGAAATTATCTCCAATTCCCTGAATCACTCCGGGGATAATGAGTTTAGCAGTATAGCAGAATTGAACTGCTTGAAAACAGCTGTGCAGAAATATTATTTATCCTGCAAATTCTGACGGAAGTTTTTTATTGTGCATCTGTTTTGGAATCAAGATAATATTCCAGAAATTCAGCCATTACCGGAGCGCAGGTCATACCGCCGGATTGCCCATCCTGAATTACAAGAGCAGCGGCATAAGTTCTGTTATTGTGTTTCACAAATGCAATAAACCATGTATTCTGCCGGCGATTATTTTTTGAACCGATCTCAGCAGTTCCGGTCTTGCCGTAAATGGTATAATTTTCAAGTTTTCCATTACGTCCTGAACCGGTTGGCGAATTAACTACTCTGAACATGCCCTCTCTTACTGCTTTGAATCCGGCTTCTGAAGCAGGAATCACAGAAGCAACGGATGATTTACGTTGATACAGGATATTGCCCTGATGATCAAGTATTGAGTTCACAAGATGCGGACGGAAAACCTTTCCGTTATTGGCTATTGCCGCAGTATACAATGCCGCCTGAAGCGGGGAAATGGTTATCAAGCCCTGACCGATAGAGATAAGTGCGGTATCAAAATCTGTCCAGCGCGATGTTTTCTGAATGCGGTATTTATTCTGAACCGTAGGCAGAAGACCGGACGCACATGGCAATTCAAGGGCAGGGGCAGTCCCGAAACCGGCAGCTTTCATAAAATCACAGATTTTTTCCCGTCCGATTTTCAAACCTTCCTCAATAAAATAATCATTGCAGGACTTTTCCAATGCACCATAAATATCCATGTCACGATGTCCTCCGAAACGATAAGAGGTGCAATTTATTTTTGCATCACCGATATGCGTTGAACCATCGCAGAAAACTGTACTTTCAGGAGCAGTTCCATTTTCAAGGATGGCAAGACCTATAAGCACTTTGATAATTGATCCCGGAGTGTAAGTCCCCGCAAACGCCTTTGCCAGAAGAGGTGCAGTCTTGTCTTTCACAAGTTTATTATAATAATCCTGTTCTACTCTCGGAGAAAAACGGCTCAAATCATATCCAGGCGAAGATGCCATTGCCAGCACATCGCCATTATCAGCATCGACGAGAACCAAAGCTCCTGTTTCATATTTGAGAAGTTCCTGCGCTTTTTTTTGGGCATTATACTCCAGATTGAGAACGACATGATTGCCATGCAGAGGAGATATTTCCTGCACCAGAGAATGATGTACATAACCAAGATTATCCACCTGCACCAATGAATAACCGGGTTTGCCCCGCAAACCGCGCAATGCAGGATATTCTTTTGAATTTATTCTGTCAAAAACTTTTTCCAGACCTGCTTTTCCCTCATAATCGGATATATAATAAGAAAATTCCTTGCGGTCAGCCGCATCGGCGGGATCACCTTTGCGGGTATAACCGACAAGATGTGCCGCCCAGTCTTTTTGCGGATAGACACGGACAGAATCTATTTCCAAAGCCCATCCTCTGTGATCGGCAAGATGGTCATTTATTATTGCCCGCTCTTTTTCATTCAGGTCGGAAAAAACTTTTAACGGCAGTCCCGGATACCAGTTCAAATGCCTTTCAATATCTGCTCTTGTAAATTTATTTTCTCTGCCAAGCAGTAATGCCATATAAATAATTTCATTTATTACTGCCTCTATTGTTTTTTCTTTTCCCGGACGGCGAATTTCATGGATATAAAGCAAGAGATCAAATATCATACGGTTATCCGCAATGACTTTGTAGTCTGCACTGTAAATTCTGCCGCGTCTTGCAGGAATACGGATCTTGCGTACTGACTGGTGCAGGATTTTATTATTATATCCCTGAAAATTTGCCTGTTTGCAAAAAAGTTTGACAGCAAGTACCAGCGTCAGCAATATTAATATGATACCGATAATAAAAATCCGTTTCCTGATATGAATATCAACCATTTGCTCCTCCCCGTCTGCGGTATATTCTGGGATGATGAGCAATATGCTTTACAATAAACGGAACTTCAAGACGCATCTTCATTTGCAGAAAATCAAATGTTTTGATCAACAGCATTTGCAGCAGAAATGCAAAAGGCAGCAATGCAATCATCAATGCCGCATCCGCCGATAATCTTTTTACAGAAAATCCGGTCAACAGCAAAGATGCTGTGAATTGCACTGCGTATGAAACAACCAGCAGAACCGGTGCAAAAAAACTTCCCTTGATAATCGAACTCCGCCAGAAATCTTTATACTTCTGCCCATAATAAAGCAGCCAGACAAAAATAAAAAAATCAGGCAGTAAAATACGGTGAAACAACAGCAAGTCAACCAGCAATATGCAAATCAGAGCGAATGGCAAAAGAATTTGTTTCAAATAATCAGCTTCAAAAAAATAAAAAAATCCCATCCATGCCAGCGGCAGATAAATTCCGGATGTGCCGATATACAACTCAATCAGCAAAAGAGCAAAAAGTATGAAAATGCAGAAAAATATCCTCATTTAAGACTCCGGAAAATGCCGGTTCCCTGTTTTGCATCATAAACATTCATATCCGCTTTGTCAAAAGCTATATCAGTACGCCAGCCGGGACCTGATATTTCAATCGAACGGGTATAATACAAATCGTTTTTCTGAGCGAATGAATTTACTTCCAATGTCCTTACAGGCACACTGTCTTTTCCCGGCTCTGAAGCAAAAAATTCAGCTTTAAGCACAAAGAAATAATCTTTGGCGGCATATATTTTCACCCATTCATTCTGCTCTTTGTTCTTAAGCAGCAGTACACGGCAATCAACCATTCTCAAAGTTTCCTGCGGCAGTTCCCTGACAAATTCTCCGTCAAGAAAACTCATCGCCAAATCACGGGGCGAAACTCCTATACGTTCCATAATACCGGATTTTTTACTTAAGCGGCGGACAGAGGTACTTTCATTCTGAACTCTGCCGACGAGATAACCCTCTGCATTATCGAGAATGATTTGCGTAATAGATTTGCCGGGGGTGATTATTATTGCCATAAAACAGGGAAATTCCTCAACTTTTTTACGTCCTTTTTCCCGGCGGATATGAGTTGCCGTTCCCTCAAGCACTCCATAAGTTGACCCGTTGCGGGAAGAAGCATCCTGCAGGATACGGAAAAATTCTGTACTGCTCAGCTCTGCGGCAAATACATTACAGAAGAGAAATAAACTTGCAAAAAGTACAATTTTTTTCATATTTCATCTCCCCTCCCTGCTGAAAACAATCAGATCAGTTTTGATTTTTTTTAAGATTTTCAATATCTGCATCAGCAAACTTGATGACCTCTTTGAATTTTTCAGCGTTACTGTCATCTGCTTCAACCAGAGTTTTATGCGCTTCGGAAACAGTTTCCGCAGTTTCGAGCGCACTTTTTTTCTGCGGCAGAACATTGTGCCATGATTCGACCGTGATACCGCCGTTTTCATCGCAGAAAGTAAACAATTTATCAACGCCCAAACCTTTCAGCAAAGCCCGCACTTGAGGCGCCATACAATGAATTTCAACAATTGCACGGAACTTTTTGGCCTTCATGCCGATCATGGCAAGCACCCCCATAAAGGTACTGTCCATGAAAGTACATTCAGATGCTTCGATGCAGATGAGTTCAATACTGCTGCTCATACAGTTGGAAAAGTGCCGCAGGGGAACGGCATATTCAAAATTCGCACGTCCCCTGACTTTGATATTATAAACACTGCCTGAATTGGAGATCAGAATATCATCATCTTTCATGAAAACACCTCAGCTCACTGCTGCTTGCCGATAACAGCTTTGATACGGCGGACACCGCGGCTGGAACTTTCTTCTTTGAGAATTCTGAATCCTTCGAGGTCGCCGGTATTATTTGCATGGGGACCACCGCAAATTTCTTTGCTAACATCGCCCATGGTATAAACTTTTACCTTTTCGGCATATTTGCTTTCAAAAAGTCCCATTGCACCGGATTTCTGTGCATCTTCCAGATCCATCTCTTCGCAAATGACGGGCAGTTTACGTTCAATAGCTTCATTGACGAGTTTCTGAACTTCAGCGATCTGTTCCGGAGTCATTTTTTCTTCATGAGAGAAATCGAAACGCAAACGTTCAGCAGTGATGTTTGAACCTTTCTGACAAACATGATTGCCGAGGACTTTGCGCAAAGCAGCCTGCAGCAGATGGGTTGCAGTATGAAGTTTGGCAGTTTCTTCAGAGTGGTCGGCAAGACCGCCTTTGAACTTCTGTTCTGCGCCCTGACGTGAAAGAGCCTGATGTTTTTCATAAGCCGCTTTATAACCTTCCATATCAACAGTAAATCCCTTTTCTGCTGCCATTTCAGCAGTTAATTCAACGGGGAAACCGTAAGTTTCATAGAGGAAGAAAGCATTTTTTCCGGAGATGACTTTTTTGACAACGTGAGCAGGGACACGGGCAATAAGTTTTTCAAATTCACGAGTACCTTTTTCAAGAGCTTCTTCAAAAGTTTTCTCTTCACGGCTGAGTTCATCAAGAATCTTGGCTTCATTATTTTTGAGTTCAGGATAGACATCTCCGAGCTGATCAATATAAACTTTAGCGATTCTGGCGCAGAAGTTGCCTTCGATATTAAGATTTCTGCCGTTCTTGATAGCACGGCGGATGAGGCGGCGCAGGACATAAGGCTGATCGACTTTGCCGGGAGTGATACCGTCAGCAATAATGAAAGTTGCGGCACGCAGGTGGTCGGCAATGATACGTTCTGAAGCAGTGCGTTCTGCAGGAGCAGTACGATTCAAAATTGCATCGATCTCAGCAAAAACAGGAGCGAAAATCTCTGTTTCATAGCAGCTTTTTTTGCCTTGAAGAATAGCAGTGACACGTTCCAATCCCATACCGGTATCAACATTTTTCTGCTTGGAGAGTTCATATTTGCCGTCAGCATTTTTGTAATACTGCATGAAAACGTCGTTCCAGATCTCTACCCAGCGTTTGTCAGCGGGATCAAAAACTGCAGGAGCTTCACCGCCGCCGGTCCAGTAAAACATTTCAGTATCAGGACCGCAGGGACCGGTCTGACCGGCAGGGCCCCACCAGTTGTCTTTTTTGGGAAGTTTGGCAATACGGTCAGGAGAGACTCCGAGACTCTGCCACAAATCGTATGCCTCCTGATCGAAAGGCGCATCTTCATCACCTGCAAAAACGGTGAATGCAAGCATATTCAACGGAATATTAAGATTGTCTTTGCCGGTCAGAAATTCAAAACTGAAGCGTATGGCATCTTCTTTGAAATAATCTCCGAGTGACCAGTTGCCGAGCATTTCAAAAAAGGTCAGATGTACGGGATCGCCGACTTCATCAATATCTCCGGTACGGATGCATTTTTGAAAGTCTGTCAAACGGGTGCCGAGCGGATGTTTTTCTCCGCTCAGATAAGGAACGAGCGGATGCATACCGGCAGTGGTAAAAAGACATGTCGGGTCATTATCAGGAATAAGAGATGAACTTTTGATTTCCTTGTGACCTTTGGAAACAAAAAAATCAATGTACTTTTTGCGAATATCAGCTGCTTTCATAAAAAAAATCCTTTATGTAAATAAAAATTAAAATACTATTAAATAATAATATAATATATCATCATCTTTTAATTTA
>JAFVPG010000348.1 GCA_017505415.1 Lentisphaeria bacterium
AACTCTGTATGCAACAACGCCATGCCGGGAATATCCCAATATCCCGTTGCAATACAAAGCTCTCGGCATTCCGGAGAAAGCAAATGGTATTTGATACAATCAGCCAGTGTCGCACCAGCTGAATTATCAATCAAAATATTTTTATTCCACATTGCTATTCTCCTGAATACTGTAACAAACACGAAATCCACAGTAATATACTGCATAGGGCCGTATTTTTCAAGTTAAAACAGCACTTTTACAGTATTTATAATGGGATTATTTAGAATTTCACAATTAGAGTTTTGCCAGAATTTCAGGAATCAAACCTGCATCCATTTGAGTAAAGCCGAAACACTTTTTGCCCAGGTCTTTAAGCGAGGCCCCTATCAGGTACAATTCTTGATTGTCAAGAATCAGGAAACGATCATGAAAGGCAGTATTTGTCTTTACTGCAACAGCAGGATATTGAGCATTGAATTTTTTAATATCAGATGCCGTAAGCATATTTCCTCTGGGGGAAGTAACTATTTTTACTTTTACCTTGGGCTGTTTCTTGGAAAGCATGTCAAGCGTGGTAACATCCACATAATTGTCGATCAAAAGTATGGAATGACTGGCTTTGCTTATCAGAGTAGTTATCAATATATGAGCATCCCAAATCTGCCCGTCAAAAAATACACCTTGAGCTGGTTCCGGCTGGCGATCCAATGCTTCAAAAATCAGATCAAATTTCTTATCATTTTCGTACTGATCCGCTATTTGCCGCCGTTCCAAAGTTTCAAGTCGGGAGAATAATGTGGATGTTGAAGCAATAATATGACGCATTTCCACAAAAGCATTCATTATTTTTATGCTGGTTTGAATGGCAAATTCACTGTGCAGAACACTTGAAAGCATTGCAACACCCTGCTCTGTAAATACATAGGGGAGGTATCTGCGTCCACCATGCTGACTGCTTTCGTCCGTTTCTCCACTTGAGGTAACAAATTGTGACCTCAAGTTTTGATACTCCTCAACGGTAAGCTGAAAACGAAAAGATTCAGGGAAACGATTAATATTTCGTTTCACCGCTTGATTGAAAGCTTTTGTTTCAACTTTATACAACGCTGCCAGATCACTATCCAACATCACCTGAACTCCTCGAATGGTGTAGATCATGCGTTTTAATGTTTGCACAGAAGCAGAAGATAGAAGTTGAAAGTTTTCCGGCATACGAGTACTCCTTATTTATTCTCGTTTATAATATACCACTTTTACCGGAAAATACAACTGTATAAAGGAGAAAATCCTGGGCTTTTACCGCTCTATTTTCGATAGGAATATTGCCTCTTCAATTTTACTTTTTTATTGGTGGATGTTACGATAACACACGGCGTTACATTCTGCGGAGAGGGGTGTATTGATTTCGGGTGGGCTTCAGGGTATTTTCTTTTTGGTAAATCTGGAGGAAAATATGTTTACAATGGCTCGGATCAAGGCAGTTCGGTACAAGGGAAAAGAGTTCTTTTTGAATCATCTTTCGGCGAATGATTACTATTCGGAAAAGGAGAAAATCACAGGTGTCTGGCATGGAAAATTAGCGGATGATTTTCAGTTGCAGAATATGCCGGTCACTGCGGATGTTTTCAGTTTATTTCAGCAGAATTTGAATCCGGTAACTTTGTCAAAATTAACGCAAAGAACGGTTAATGGCGGTATCCGTTTTTATGATTTTCAGTGTTCAGCACAAAAATCTGTTTCGGTGATGAGCTTGTTTGACAGTCGTTTGATTGAGGCACACAAACAAGCGGTTGCGTTTGCAATGAATGAGTTGGAACAATTTGCGGCAGTTCGTATAAGATATGGCGAAAATGTAAATACGCAGAATTATGAATTGACGGGAAAGATGATATATTCTTCATTTCATCACGATTGCAGCAGAACTCTTGATCCTCAATTACATACGCACAATGTTGTATGCAATGTAACCGGGGATTCAGAGGGCAATTTCAAGGCTTTGGAAAATGCGGCGATGTGTAAAGCGATTCAATATTGCGGCAGAGTTTACCAAAATTCTCTGGCAATGGCGTGCCGGAATTTGGGGTATGAAATCAGGGAAACTCTGGATTTTCGAGGCAATGTCAAAGGCTTTGAAATAAAGAATGTCCAGAAAGAAATATTGGATCGTTTTTCCAAACGGACAAATGATATTGATGAAGAAATTGTACGTCAGGAGCGAGCATTGGGACGGACTTTGACTGCGGCCGAAAAACATGAGATTTCATTGGCAACTCGGTCGGAAAAGATGTTGACTTCCAATGCAGAATCTGTGCGGAAATATCAGTTGTCGCAGCTTTCTGAAGAGGAACTTGAATTATTGCAGAATATTTCTGAAAAATCTATGAAACAACCAATTTCAAAACCGGATATAACTCTTGTTTTACAAGAGATTCTACCTGAACTTTTTGAAAGGCAGAGTGTAATGAAAGAGGAACATCTTAAGGCTGAAATTTTGCGGCGTAATCTTGGCATTTTTACTTTACAAGAAGTCCGTGATGCTATTGAGAAAACCTGGGAAATATCAAAGCTGCCAGATGGGTATATCACCTTGCAAACGGTTATGGAAGCGGAGCAATACACCCTTGATTTAATTAACCAGGAACGGGGAATTTGCAAGGCTCTAAATCAGGATTTTATACTATCCCCCAATGATGAAAACAAGGAAAAGCAACGCTCTGTTATTCAAGAGATCTTGCAAAATAAAGACCGTTTTATGCTGCTGCGGGGCGTTGCCGGTTCCGGGAAAACTACGGTATTGAAAGAATTGGCCAAAGGGGTAAAATGCGGTTTGATGGTGCTGGCACCGACCAACAGTGCCGCCGATGTATTGAAACAGGAGGGCTTTACTCATTCTCAAACGGTGGCATCTTTTTTGCAAAATCCCCCGGTATTTAACGGGCTTTTGATCGTAGATGAGGCAGGATTATGCTCTCTCAAAGATGGGGTGAAATTACTGCATCAAGCAGAAAAATCCCATTGCCGGATACTGTTTGTGGGAGATTCACGACAGCACACAGCCGTTGATCGGGGAGATTTTTTCCGGTTGTTGGAAGATCACTCTAATATCACACATTTTGAATTAAGGGAAATTTATCGCCAGCAAATCGCCGAATATCGCCGGGGCGTTCAGGAGTGCGCCAATGGCAATTTCACAAATGCATTTCAGTTGTTTGACAAAAATGGATATATTTGCGAAAGCAATTCGGCATACCTCCGGCAAGCTGCTGAATATTTTGCACAACATCTTGATGATAATATTATTGCAGTTGCTCCAACCCACAAGGAATGTGACGCATTGACAGAAGAAATCCGCAAACAAATTCCTCTGGGAGATGTGGTGCAACATAAAGAGATTTTTCGTTCTTCGCAACTGACAAATGCTCAACTCCGCAACCACAAAAATTATGTCATTGGCGATAATATCATGTTTATCCGGCGAATGAAGGGTGTTGCCGAAGCCGGTACTGTGTTGACCGTTGTAAAGGTTCAAAATAAGACGCTGTATTTAAGTAATGGCAAGCAAATCAAACTTCCCATGGCGGCAGATTTTATTGATAAAGGCGCAAGTTTAAGTCGGGAACTGCGGACAGGCGACATCATTCAATTTAAGGTCAATTTGCGCTCTGAAAAGATCTATAATGGCAATCTTGCCCGCATAACCGATTCCCCCGATGTGGTTGAGTTGCTGGATCAAAATATGCACCCGATCCCCAACGGATTACGCCGTTTGCCGGACAATTTTGCCGGTTTTGATTACGGTTGGGTGACGACCTCGCACAAGTCACAGGGACGCACTGCAAAACACGTCGTGATCGCGGCGGAACGCCTTGACCGTCGGGCTTTTTATGTGGCGTGCAGTCGGGGGCGGCAGAGTATGAGATTGTTTTGTCCGGAAAAAGAGTTCCTGAAAAATCAACTTTGCAAGGCCGATGATTCCCGGCACAACGCCGCCGATTTACTACCGCCTCCGCCTCGAAAAGAGTATTTGAGCAACGATACCACAAAATTTGAACAGCATCAAGAAAAATATGCGAAACAAAAAGAAATTTTTGATCAACAGCTTGCAGCGCACAAAAAGGAAAGAAAGGCTTTGGAAGCAGAAAAAGAAGCTCTTGAAAAGAATCATGCAATGCTTTGCCGCAAAATTTTTGATTATAAAAACGCCCGGAATTTACCCTGGCATCAGCGTTTGCGTCTGGCAATGCAAGGCAAGATAGCCATAACTTCATCGTGGTATAAAAATGCAATCACAGAACGGGATAGTTTACACCAAAAAATTGCAACTGTAGAAGCAAAAATCAACAGCATAAGATTTCCGCAACTTACTGTCCCCAAGAAATATCCGCTGACTTTTTCTCAAAAGTTGATTCAATACTTAAAAACCGTTTTCAAATCCACAAAGCCTTTGTTTACAGATAGTGAGTCGAATTTTGTTAATGCGTGGCAGAAATCTGACATTTGGGGTCTGCGGGAATATTTCTGCAATCATTTTCCGGACAAAGATCACACATTATTTGAAAATATTACAAGAACTTTACTTGCAAAAACACAGGATTTTCATTTTTTCATCCCCATATCACAGGAACAATACAAGGTCTTCCGGAAGAATCAGAGCAAACTTTTCCATCGTATTGAACTGCTTTACGATATAGCAATAAGAGAAAAACGACAAAAGCAACAGCAGGAGTTCCGTGAACGGATGCAACAGCAATTTGCAAAACGGCCGCAGGAAATCAAAGCGTTGGCAGAAATCAAAACCATTCCGGCAGCAAATGTAGGTGGAGATTTGTTACAACAGGCAAAAAGTTTTGGATATCCGGAGGATTACGATAGGCAGAATACAGCTAAAGAAATTGCGAAAGAGAGTTTTATCCGTCAGCATCAATTTGCCCATATAAATGAGGCTGTTCTGACAGAGATCGAGCCGCCGCCAATGCTGACTGTGCCGGAGTTGGTGACATGGTATCTCTCGCGCCACGATCGGGAGCAATTAGAGGATTTGTTGCAACTTTCCATAGAACGGCAAAAAGATAAAGTAGGGCAGGATATTTTAGAGGAAGAACGCCGTACTTCTCCCATGACGGGTCCACAAAAAGAACTTTTTGCCGAATTGATCAGGCGGGGACTCGCCACCGAAATCCCCTCGGATATTTCCAAGCAGGAGGCAAGTAAACTTATTGCAGAACTTACTGCCAATGAGCCGCTTGCTGCGCAACAAATCAATATTCTCAAGCAAAAAATTCAAGATGGATTGCTTCCGTACATTCCGGATGGTGAATTGCAGAATCTTACGCAAAAAGAGTTCAGCAAACTTCTGGCAGAATCTAAAGCAAGGGCGGCAAATCGATCTCCCCGCAGGGAAGATAAGTCCCGCATTAAGAATAAGGGAATTGATATATAAGGTCTATCAATTTTCTTCTGCAATAAATTTTTGTGGATTATTACCGATTTGCTTTTCCTGCAGGAGTTGATCGGCATATAGATTCATTTTGACAATGAACTCTTCCGGTTCATCCTGAGCAAGTTGGCAGAGCCGTTGCCGGAGGGTACGGATGGTGGAAATGGAGTCATCAATTTGCAGTAATCCGGACATCATCAACATTCCTTTCTGCCGGGCAACTTTGTCGGCATGCTGCTGATAATGTTTGGTCATATCCGAACTCAAATGTCCCACAATGCTCTGAATAACCGGCAGCGGTACACCTTTTAATCCAGCGTAATAACAAAAACAATGTCGCAAACTGTGAAAATCCTTGATGCTTTGATTTCGTCCATTTGAGTTCAGTTTTCGCGTTTTGATCCCCAGTCCTTCCAGAAAAACTCTGATGCGATAGGACAATAAGGGCGCATCTTCCAAGTAAATTTTGGCAGCGTCCGGAATAACATACTCCTGAAAATCTCCCGAAATATGCCGTTCCTTCCACAGCCATTGCAAAC
>JAFVPG010000349.1 GCA_017505415.1 Lentisphaeria bacterium
AAGGAAAGGCACTGGGCTGAACAATGACTGATTTTTCTGTATAGGATTCCTGACTGCCGGACAGTCGGCTTCTGTTGTTCAATTTTGCAGTTCTTGAAATGCTGCCACGCCCTTGGGGGTAAGAAGATACCGCTGTCTGGGGTGGCGGGGACTGTCAGGATAAAGCAAACGCACAAAACCATCCTTGATTGCAGGATTGAGGTAGTTGTTCAAAAAGTTTTTCCGATCAGACAGATTCAACTGTTCCATCATAGTCTTGACAGAATAAGAATCATTGCCGATCGCCAATATGAGTTTCTGACAGGCGGCATCTTCAGGAATCAGCTTGTGGGGTACTTGTGGGGTACTTGTGGGGTCAGCTTGCGGGGTGAACTCTTCAGGAGCTGAAATAACCAGATAGCGGTTCTTCAACTCGTTGGTTTCACCGAGCAGAAGGTTGCGGAAAAACTTTTCAAGATGTTCAAATTCAGGTTCAATGCTGCGTGCATAGTTGCGGTAGTTGGCTCGGACAAGAGCATTGCGAAAGTACCATGAGTGTTCGGCAAAAAGATCGTTGCTGACAGTAAAGCCCATTGCACGGAGATATTTAATAGCAAAGACAGCCGTGGTTCTGGTGTTGCCCTCACGGAAAGGATGAATTTGCCAGATACCGGAAATGAACTTGGCAAAGTGCTGGATCATCTCTGAATGATTGAGGTTCTTATAACTGAATTCTTTTTCCATATCGAAATCGTGCTGCAAAGCCTGCTTGATTTCAGAGTAACTGACATAGAGGACAGATTCGCCGCGCAAAACCCATTCTTTTTTAGAAATATTGCAATTCCGAAAAGTACCGGCGAACTTGAAAACTCCTTCAAAGATCCGCCCATGGATGGCCGCCATACCTGCTGGAGAAAAAGAGAAAGTCTGTTCGTTGAGCAACTTGGTGATGTTGGCTGAAACTTTGTCAGCTTCTTCGGTGTCGGAATCATCGGAACGGTCAGACTTAGTATTGTAATAAGAATCCAGTAACGAACGGACTTCATCAATGGTGATATCGCCGGCGATGTGGCGTTTGGCAGTTTCCAGAAGATAAGCAGAAGGAGACAAGCCATCGACCTCCTGAAGTCCGATAGCCGTCTTCCATGCCTGAGCCTTATCCCGTTTCCCGGGCTCGCCCTGCATTAAATACTGATCAAATTCCTCGTATTTCATAAAGTTTTATCCTTTATAATAAATATAGCATCCGTTATATCTTTTACAAACGATTTATTTTTTAATTCTATAAAAAATAAAGAATATATAAAACTTTAACAATTAAATAATATTTTATTATTCTTTTTCTCCATGATATAAGTCTGACAGAGTTTTTTAAGCTCAAAATTTGATACAGATGACGCTTTAAAATAAACGCTTCCGCAAATCTATCATCAACGCACTTTCGGGACATCACGTTTCAGATAAAGATCAAATACTATATGTACTTAATATGTTATTTATCAAATAATCCTTGAAAAAATAAAAAAAGATGTTAATTTAATACACAACAAATTATCAACTCTTTATTGTATTATGAAAACTATTGCCAAAAATAGCAAATGCGTAAAATTAAAAGCACTTCTTGTAAAACGTATCGTCAGCGGAGAATTTTCTTTCGGAGAACGTTTTATAGGCTTGCATCAACTTTGTAAAGATTATGATATCAGTTATGTTACTGCCAATAAGGCAATGAAACTATTAGTAAAAGACGGGTATCTGCAAGCCAAAAACGGAGTCGGATATTTTGTCTGTTATGTTAAACCGGATATAATCCCGCCGCGTAAAATCGTAAATTTTATTACCGGACTTTCTGATAAATCTTCTCTTTGGGATATTGTTATGCATGGGAAAGAGCTTTTTGAAGAGGATGGCTGGCATGTCAACCTTATTGCTGGTATAAGCAATGACATTTCTTCATGCGTGTCGGCAATTAATTCACCGGAAGCATATTCTGTACTCTTTTTTACGCGTTTGAATTGGGAAAATTTTATTGCTTCGTTCAATCATGTTGCTCAGAGAGTAATTGTAATCGGCACTTTATCAGGCAATGCTGATATTACCAGTATTATTTCTGATGAATACGAAACGGTACTTCGTTGTATTGAATATTTCCGGAAAAATAATCGAAAAAAAACAGGAATTATTACCATGGCTCCTGCAAAAGAGCCTGATATGCTCAGAGTTGCAGCATGGCACAGTATCATGCATTCGTATGGAGCTGATTTCAAAGAATTGGATCAAAATCTGCTTATTCTGAATAACCTTCAAACGATTTCATATGAAGAGGTAAAAAAACTTTTCGTCAACTGGCTGAAGGAAAATGGTAAAAATATAGACTCTGTCATAGTTCCTTGTGCTTCTTCTATTTTTTTTGAGACATGTAATGAATGTGGATATAAAATACCGGAAGATATTGCAGTAATTTGTGTAGCATGCAGTAAAACTGCTGAATCTTCAGAAATTCTTCCCATTTTAGATAACAATTTTTTTGAACATTTTAAATTTGCCTTAAAAATTCTTAATGAGCGTTTTAAAACCGGTCAAAAAAGACACAGTTCATGGATATTCTGTCCCCCCGGCAAATTATATTTATAAAGAGGTAATTTCAAAAGTCCTCAAAAAATCTTGAAATACATCGTCGCGATCTTAAAACGGAGTGTTTTCGGAGGTTATTTATTCAATAGCCACGCTCAAACTACCGCTTTAATCTCATCAACGCTGATTTTTCAATCTTTTTTTGAATTACTTTTGAAATTACCTCTAAAATAAAGCTATTTATTTTTTGTACATATTTATTTTATTTATTTCACTTTTGTTGACTGAAAGTTTATATTATTTTTTGTATTTAAGCTCAATTAATAATTTTTTTTGTTTTTTCTACAAAAATATTCTTGACAAAATAAGCTATATAGATTATAATAAATAGCATAATTAAAAGAATGAGTATTATCTCGCAAACGTAAATTGTAATGCTTTAAAAATAAAAGAGTTACAAAAACAAAAACAGAAAGGTTTGTAAAAATGAAAAAGCAGGAAAAATTTACTCTTATTGAACTCTTAGTAGTAATAGCCATCATTGCAATTCTTGCAGGAATGCTTCTCCCTGCTTTATCAAAAGCAAGGGAACGGGCAAATAATACAAGTTGTTTGAGTAATTTAAAGCAGGTGGTTTTGGGGGCTGCTCAATATGTAGATGAAAACAACGGCGATATGGCTCCTTATAAAAATACTTCAGGTTCTGAATATAATATCTGGAACTGGGCAATGATAAAAAATAAAAATATCTCTGCATCTTCGCTTTTATGTCCTGTCGGGAAACGCTTAATGCAGCAATCTACAATGGGAGCGGAACAATTATCAAACTGGAAAGAGGCTGATGAAAAAGGACCTTATTTAGAGAATAACGGAGAATTTCCATATTGTTATTCTTTATATGGCATGAATTCAATTATACGAATTGGAGATCTCTCCAGTGTCGGTATTCAAGACCCTGACGGCAGATACCACATCTGCAAAGGCACTTGTAAAATAGATAAATTTGAATCTCCTTCAACAAAATTCTTTTTTGCTGATTCATTTGACAGGGCGAATAAAAATGCCGGTCGTTATATAGGTACATATTCTCTGACTCCCGGAACATTGTCTGCGATTCATTTAAGTGAAAGTTCATTTAATGCTGCATTTATTGACGGACATGCAGCAACTGTACGAGTTCCTAAAAATGTAAAACTCTGGGAAGAATATCCGGGAGAAAGTTACTTTTCTGCAAAGTAAGTTATACTTATAAACAATAAAAAGGGTTTGAATACTATGAAAAAATTTGTTTTGATATTGCTGATTACGATATTTTCCGGAATGCTTTATGGCAACTCATTAGTTTGGAATAAAGATAATAATTTTAAAGATTGGACGTTTGCTTATCTTGCAAAAAAAGAAATTTCAGACGGCATTCTTGTACTTACAAATATAAAATTTGACTGCCAAATTGCTGCATTCAATTTGAATATTGATCCTGAAAAATATAATACATTTACTTATACTTATCGTGTTACCGGCGGAAAAAAAACAAAAGGAGAATTCTATTTTGCTCATTTAAATGAAAAATTCAGCGATTCCCGTCGTTGGAATACTCCGGCATTGAATAATGACGGTCAATGGCACACTGTCAGTGTATCTCCTCATTCATTAAAGTCATGGGTGGAAGGCGGAATGATTAAAAGTCTTCGATTTGATCCGACCAATAGTGCAGGCGGCAAAATTGAAATAAGAGAGATGCGTCTCGAATGGCGTGATCTCTCAAAAAAAAAAGCAATAATTGATGGTCCGGTTTGGCCTGCTGTGAAATCAGAATTATGGACAAAAAACGAAAATAATAATAATGACAGCAAATATTTTGTCGGCAAAATGATCCGGGCAATTGAAGATGTTCCGGATAATCGTAAATATTCAGAGTTCTATCTGCGAAAAAATTTCGTCTTAAAAGAAAAACCACTTCATGCATTTATTCAGTATACAGCCGATGATTGTGCTGAAATTTTTGTCAATGGACAAAACGCAGGCAATGCAAATAACTGGCGTACGTGTGTTACTGCGGATGTGGCAGGATTTCTGAAAAAAGGAAAAAATACTATCGCATTTTACTATATCAATGAAGACCGTTACGGTGGAATATTGGCTGAACTTTACGTCCAATATAAAGATGGCAGCAGTGAACGCATAAATTCTGATAAAAAATTCCGCAGTTCAGTTGTTTTTTCAAAAACATGGAATCAAACTGATTTTGATGATAGTCAATGGCATAATGTTATAGAACAAACACCACCTCCGGCAGCCCCCTGGAAACAAAAAATTCCATATCGCTATTTCGAAAATATCATACAAGTAATTTCTGCTGAAACTTTTCCTCAAAAAGTAAAGGCAGGAGACCAGGTTCAAATAAAATTATTATGCAAAGGAAAAATCCCGCCTGTTAATTCCAATGTGTCTATTGTCCTTAAAAAGGATAAAAAAAATCTCTTCACTGAAAATATCAGTTTAAAAAAAGAAAATATTATTAAACATGATAAAAATTCTTTTGTTATTCAAATCGCTTACAAAACACCGAAATATATCAAGGCAGGAAAATTTGACATAAATATTGATCTTGATACATTGTCTGCACAAAGTTCAAGATATCCGAAATTGAGTTTTATAACAACTCCTGTAAAATGCGATCCTGAATTCCCTAAAAAAAATATTTGCCGTATAGTCAAAAAAGATGATATTCCATATATTGAACTAAACGGGAAGCCGTTTTTTATGTCATGGATAAATGCAAATGATAAATTTGTCCCTGCGGAATTGCCTGTTAATGTTGTTACTGTCGGTACTGAAGCTTCTTCATATTGGCCGCGAACAGGTACTTTTTGCCCGGAAGCATTTGACATTGCAGCAGAGAAAAAAGCTAAACTTTTTCCCAATGCATATTTTATTTTCAATATTTCTCTTGTTGTTCCGAATGATTGGAGAAATTTATTCCGTGATGAAATGGCTTTGTTAGAAAATGGGAATATTGCCTCTTATGGTTATCCTCCTCACTCTTATTCCTCTCCTGCTGCGCAAAAACATTTTAAAGAAATCATTGCCAAAAGCATTCGTTACCTTGAAAATTCTCCATATGCAAACCGTATTATAGGGTATCGTATTTCCGGAGGATATACAGGCGAATGGCTGGGGTGGGAACCCGGCAATAGTGCATTGGATTTTTCAATGTGTTCAAAGAACGCATATTCACTTTTTTTCAAAAAAAATTATCCGCAATTCAAAAATTCTGCAATTCCTTTGAAAGAAGAAAGAATCAACAAAGACAATGATATATTGTGGAATAAAGAAAAATATCATAGAGCAGTAGCATATCAACAATTTACTTCTCGTCAAGTTATCGATTTTTTAATTCCGCTTTGCCGTAAATTGAGAGAAGAAGTTGGCAGCGATAAAATAATCGGTACATATTACGGGTATACTGCAACTCTGCATCATACAGGGTATTCTCAATATCGGGCTTATTATGATTTAAAATATTTTTTAGATGCCGGAGTTGTTGATTTTCTTATGTCTCCCAATTCATATCCATTGCGTAATTTAGGTGATACCTGCGGTGAAATGAAACCTTTCCGCACGTTGCAAAATAATAATATAATTCCTGTTTGTGAAGATGATACACGCACTCATAACAGTTATGATGTCAGCAGAATGCCGGGCAGTTCTTCTCAAACTGTAAATGAATTTCAAAGTATTGCAGTAGAACGCAGAAATATGGGGATTGCTATTTGCCGCAACAGTCCGAATTATTTTTATCCGCTTGTTGGCGGCGGAGAAGTAAGTTTTCCCGCAATGAAAAAAGAAATTGCCATTCTTCATGCTGTAGGACAGCATTGTCTGGATAATGGAGCAAAAAGAAACAGTCAAACAGCTTTAATTGTCAGTGAAGAAAGCATAAAATCAATCCCGTCAATGCATGGTTTGTATGCAGAGTCAAATATTATTGACCAATATTATAATTTTGACGGAAGTGTAAAACAAATACCCAGAGTAAAAAATTTATTGAATTATGAAACTTTTGTGGGAAATCAAGGACGTTTTTTACGTTCCGGCGCTCCAGTTGATATTCTTTTAGCTGAAGATTTAAAAAAATCTGATAAAAATTATAAACTGTATGTTTTTCTCAATATTTATGAGTTCAATGATGAAATACTTGACACGATAAAAAAATTACAACAAAAAAATTGTACTATTTTGTATCTTTATGCACCGGGATATTACAAAGGATTTTCGTCCGGGATCGCCAATATGACAAAATTAACAGGATTTTATTTTGAAAAATTACCCATTGCGGAAAAAGCGGAAATCACCTTAAAAAACGGGAAAAAAATGGGAACTCCAACTGTTGAAATTTCTCCTCTTTTTGCAATAAAAGATCCTCAGGCTGAAAGTCTCGGTAAATATCCTTGCGGGAAAATTGGTGCTGCTGTAAAAAAAACAAACAATGCTTTGAGTATTTTTTCCGGAGTTTGGCAGCTCAGTACTGATTTCATAGACTCAGTTATGAATAAAGCAGGGATATTTCGTTATGCCGCAGGGAATGATCCGCTTGAAGCCAATGATTCTCTCATTGTTATACATGCACGTAACTCCGGGACGAAAAAAATAATGCTGCCGTATAAAGCAGCGGCTGTTCTTGATGTTTATAATAATAAAATTATAGCACGCAATGCTGATAATTTTGAGTGTAAATTGAAATTGCATGAAACTAAACTTTTTTATTATGGAAAAAATGCAGCAGCTTTACAACAAAAATTGCAAGAAATTAACAGCCGGTGAAAAATTATTATGAATTGCTCTTTTTTGCCTGAAGCCAAATGGATATGGCCTAAAATTTCCATATATCTGATAAACTCTTATGCAGGTTTCAGATATGATTTTGATCAGAAAGAATTACCGTCAGTCGCTCCATTTTGCATAACTGCTGATCAAGCTTATAAATTATATGTAAATGGTAAATATGTCTGCCGTGGTCCGATGCGTGGTTATCAGGAATGTTGGCATTATGATGTAGTTGATATTCTGTCTTTTTTGAAAAAAGGTCATAATTGGATAGCTATAGAAGCTCATAATCCGGGAATAAGTACATATAGTTATAAACATGCAGATTCCGCAGGTATGTTGTGTTCTGCTTCTTGGGATAATGGCACAAAAATTATTTCAAATGCTCAAAATTGGATTGTTTTCAGAAATACTGCATACAAAAGTGATACTGCTCATTTGTCAGTCCAACTGGGAAGAATGGAAGAACTTGATTTAAAATTCGATGACCGTTCATGGATATATGAAGAGAAAAATTATACCTTGCCTCCTGCTATGCCAGGAATATCCTGTATGGAAAAAGAGCAAGGTGTCATGCCGTGGTACAATTTATTACCGAGATCGATCCCGATGTTGCAGGAAAAATATATTATCCCGGAAACTGTCACCTCTTACGGAACAGGAAAAAGTGCTGTTTTTACAGAACTTGCGCCCGGAATCATCCGCAATATTGTTGCTGATTTTGAAAAGTATGAATTAAATACTATAGAATTTAACTGCAAATTACCTCAATATAAAAAAGATGAATGCGGGATTCATTTGACTATCCCTGAATCAGAAAAAGGTAAATTCAGAATAATTACTTTTGATCTTGGCGCAGCAGCATGGATGCCGGGAACGCCAGTCATAATTTTTGACACTGGAGAGGAAAATGTTATTGTAGATATTTTTTATCATCAATACTTGCCGGAAGGAAAAATCTATTTTCACAGTCCTCCTGCCGTAGGCAGTATGGTATCACTTGCCAGCAGACTGCATCTTAGCAAAAAAGCACAAAAAGTTGAATTATTCCAAATTATGGGAACACGTCAGTTTTCACTCATAGTCAGGGAAAATTCAAAACCTTTGTCAATGTGTCTGAATTGGCGCACAGCAGTATATCCGCTTGAAATAAAAGGGAATGACAACTGTTCCGATGAGGTAATGAATAAAATTTACAATATTTCAGTGCATGCCCAGCAGGTATGCTCAATGGATGCATTCGTGGATACTCCGTGGCGCGAACAATCTCAATGGTGGGGCGATGCGAGAATTCAGGCAAAAAATACGATTTTTCTTGCAGGTGACACAAATTTACTTAAAAGCGGCATTGGCAGCATTGCCGCACAGAAAAATCCGACAGGATTAACTTATGCAAATGCTCCGACTAAATGCGGAGGTCCGATACTGCCTGATTTTTCTTTGACATGGATTATAACTTTGTATGATTTATACTATCAAACAGGAAATATAAATCATTTTACAGAGTTTAAAAAACAGGCAGAAAATATTTTTACTTACTTTGAGGCTATGCGCAATGAGGAAGGATTAATAAAATATGATAAACGTTTCTGGCTTTTTGAAGATTGGAGTGACTTGCCTAAACAAAATATTCCAACTTTTATTAATCTTTGGTACATATATACAGAAAAATATTATTTAAAATTATTGGAAGCTGCAAATTGTTTTTCTGAAGCTGAAAAATTACGGCTGAAAATAAAAAAAGAAAAAGAAAATGTAAAAAAATATCTTTTTGACTCAGAACAACAATTATTTTTGCCTGAACGCAATACAGACGGATTAATCGGACAACCTTCTGTTCATGACCAGGTATTAGCTCTTTTGCTGCACCTATGCCCTGAAGCAGAAAATGTAATGCTGCAAAAAATGATTATTCCCTGTTTGAACGGAACTTTACAGACAGGAGCGCAACCATCTTCATTTTGGGCAACTTATCTTCTTGATTGCGCGGCAGAATATAATTTGTTAAAGGAAGCATTGAACTATATAAAAAGGAATTGGTCTGATATGATTAAATCAGGAACAACATGGGAAACATTTAAATGCGGATATGAAACTTCTCTTTCGCATGCCTGGAGTGCTCATATTATCAGCCACTTGCCTGAATTGACTTTAGGGATACAACAATTAAGTCCGGCATGGAAAAATATTCGCTTAAAGCCGAGCTTTTTTATGAATGAAATACATTTTAAAATTCCACTTCCTCAAGGAATTTTCAGCTGTAATATCATAAAAAGAAAAAGTAATTTATTTTCTGCAGAATTTAATTTCCCGGAAGGAATAAATGCAGAAATAATTCTTCCGGAAGAAACAGTTTATGTTTCAGGAAAAACAACTTTAAGCAAAATGATACAGCTGCCTGCGTTTAAAATAAGTCATACTTAAAAATGGTTCTTCGACGGTTTGTGACAAAAACTTATATTGATTTCTCGCTTGAAATTTCCGGTAACTGATAGATTTTTAATTTGAAGTACTCACGGTTTCTGAAGCTGTATGTTTGTTTTATCAACCATCTGATTTTGTTGTTGAATCCTTCCATTTTGCATTCCCGGAGAAAAGTAAATTCAAGTACAATTTTTCAATAGCAGCTGAGAGGTTCACCTCGAATGCGGCGACTGCGGATCGGTTCAACAGTTACAGATGTTGAACCGCAGTGCGGACACTGATGTTTGGTGTGTTTCAGACAGATTTCCACACTTTCTTTAGAATATTTTACACTCTCTTGTTGAAATCCACGAACTCTCTGTGTATAGTATAGATTGACCGGCATTGCTTAAGATTAAATTTATTGTGTGTAAACATAAATAATAAAGGTTTGAAATATGGCTATTTTGTACAGCAGAAATGATTTATTGAATATTTTCAATAATGCACGTTTTTCGATAAGCCATTATGTTCACGGGTATTATCCTTGCAGTGACAGACAGCTTGTTGCAAGTCCGTTTAACCGGATGTTTTTTCCGTTGAAAAATCCTAATATCAAAGATAATTATATTGAAGATGCAAATTATAAACATCTCCTTTATCCGGGAAAAATGTATTTCGTTCCCGCTTTTTTTCCTGTAAAATTTTCTCTGAACAAAGAACTGTATTTTCTTTCTATACACATGAATATGGACATTTTTCCCAATGTTGAACTTTTTTCTGATTGTTCGCACATAGAAGAAATTGCCAACCCGCCGGAGCTTGATTCTCTTATGCAATTTTTTAATAATCCACCGGAAAATTCATACTGTGATGCCTTGAAAATGGGCAGTATGATATTCTCAATGACTGTTAAACTTTTTGACCGTTACAAGGCAGAAAATTTCAGTGCTCCGCTTGCATTGAAAAAATTTTCCCATCTGGCAGATTTCCTGAATCAGAATGGCAATGCCAAAACTTCAGTCAGTGATCTGGCTGAGATCTGCGGATTATCCAGAGAAAATTTCACCCGCAACTTCACTGCCATTACCGGTTTTACTCCGAAAAAATTAATCGACCGCTTCGTGATAAAACGCTGTGTTATGCTTTTAAATAAAGGAGCAAGTTTTAAAGAAATAAGTTATCAATTGAAATTCAGTAATGAATTCGTATTCTCAAGGTATTTTAAAAGAATGACCGGAGAATCTCCCAAAAACTGGCGTAATAAACATACATAATATTTTATCCGCTATCAAAAATAATCGGGCTGTTGCTTATTTTTTAATGTTTTTGCAACAGCCCGTTTTTAATTATTATATTATTATTTCAATAAATGTTTTATTTCAGAGCGAGCGCAAAGATTTTTTGAAGAACCGGTGTTTTCCAGTAAATATCTTTTGTAACAGGACCGGAAATAAGTCCGGTGAATACAGTTATTGTACCTTTGCCGTATTTTTTCTGAAAAAGCAGAGGAACTTTACCGGCATACATCAGAACTTTGGCATCTGCGGCAGCTTTTAAATCAAGATAATAATAAATCTTTGCCTTGCTGCCATCCGAATTTATTTCCAGAGGCTTTTTGTCAGAACCGCCGAGATTCCATACTTTGTCCATGACGACCGGCAGAGCGTTGCCGAGCTTGGAGTTCATGAAACCGCCGCGATTCAATGAATAAAAACCACCCATTATCAGAAGTTTGGCTCCGTCATTTACTGATTCAAGTATTTTTTTCTGCAAAGCCTCATGGACATTCGGAGCATCATTGAAAATGATGTACTTTGCGTTGGCGACAGATTCAAAGCCCGGCAGTTTGAAATATTGATAATTGTTGGTATTGGGATCACAATAACCAGGAGAATCAAAAGTGTATTGTCTGATATTTTTGACATCATCGGCAGAAATGAGTTTTTTCACCGGATAATGCTGTGATGTCATTCCCTCCATGAGCAAAGTAAGTTTTTTGTCGTTTTTGACATTTTTTTCAGGAATTTCCTCCGTCAGAACAATGTTGCTGATGGCAGTAACATAAGGATCAGGAGCATAACCGAATGAACCGATTTTCAAATAACCGCCCTGATAAAATGCCCGTCCGTAAATAGAAACATCATATCGTGCCGCAGTGGGATCTGTCATGTCGTCAATATAAAATTCCACAAGATCCGCTTCTTCGTCAAAGCGTATGCGGTAATGCTTTTTTACATAATCTTTGACTGCGGCAATTTTTTGATGTCCTACCGGTTCAATATTGAAAAACGGCAGTCTTTTTATATTCGGTTCAGCAAAGTACATGCGCCAATCACCGCATGCATCATGCCAGAATGTCGAAATATTGTACAAATCCAGAGTCAAGCCGATACCGCTGGAGACATTTTTACGGGGATTGACCGTAACATCAAAATCAAGTCTGCCTTTTTTTATCATGGGGACTGGAATTTCAATAAATCCACTGTACGGTACATCTTTGTGATGCACGATCAAAGCATTTTTTTCAACGGTAAATTCAACACCGTTTTTCTGTCTGACGATGCGGTATTTTTTCAGAGCATCTGCGTTATCAAACGTTTCTTTGAAAACAATTTTTTCTGCGCCTGCCGCCCATGTAGAGCAGACAAGCACAAAAAGAGTCAATAAAAGAGTTTTCATGAATTTATTCTCCTTTCAATTGAACAAGGACGAAGCAGAAGTCAATCAATTCAGGAACAGTGAATGTTCCGTTTGCCGATTTGAGTTCGATTGCTTTTTCCGGCTGGTGGGGAGTCATCAGATAAATCTTATCGATTTTTTCTCCTTTGCGGGGAAGAACAGTCATTTTGATATTTTTCTTTACAACAGGAGCATCATGATATTGACAGATATACCAGTTATCTTCCGGCATATTTATCATGGGGATGATAATTTCTCTGCCGTTTTTTACTTTGCGTTCACGGATAAATGTTTTGCAGAGGATATTTTTTTCTTTGGGAAGAGTGACGGAAAGTTTTGCCGGACGGAGAAATTCATTACCGAAAAGATACTTGGCATAACGCATTTGGAAACGGTTGCGCACCTGATCTGCCGGAGTATCAATGGACATGATATTGGAATCCCACCATTTGGCACCTGATGCCATAAGAGTATAGCGGGCAAGATTATGAGATACGCTGTTGGGCGGCAGACCGATCATAAATCCGACTGTCGGAGCAGCTCCATGCGGACGAATGACATCAATGCGGCGGGTAAGTTCATCACCCCACAATTCAAAAGTTGCCCATTCTTTGCGGTTGAATGCTGCCATATCTTCAAAAAGAGTCAGGGCATTGCGGGCGGATTCGATTTTATATTTCGGGTTCATTTTCATCAAAACCGGTCTTGAACCGTAATTGGTACCGTAAATGAAATCAGGATGACGTTCAGCAACAGCTTTACGCCATGCTTTCAAACAGTCAACTGCGGTCTGGTCGGGATCGGGAAACAATTTGGAGGAAGGAACGCCCCTGTAATCATACCAGTCTTCAGCATGTTCGCCCATGAACAGCGGATCGCTGAGCATATTCGGGCAGAAACTCCAGTCCCAGCGGCAGCCGTCCCAGCCGAACATATCAATGGAATCTGCCATTTCACGACCCCATTCTGCGGCACGTTCAGGAGTGAACATGTGGGGTTTGACCACGGCACGGCGGCGGCCGTCGGGATATACTTTACCGCCATAAATATTGGGTTGTCCATCCTTGTTGTACTGCAAACGTTCAGGATAGCGGAATGCATACTGATAATTCCAGAGACCGGTGATCCATGAATAAACACCGACACCTTTGCTGTGAGCATCTTTGACCAGAAATTTAACCATATCTTTGGTCAATGTATTATCAACAGAATGTTCAGTATTGGGAATCCATGAATCATCTTCAGGAGCGAGTGCGCCAATAACGGATTTTGCCCAGCAGTAATATTCATAAGCACCGACATATCTCTTTTTGAAATTGCTGTTCTGGACCTCTGCCATACCTTTGGTATACAGCAGACTTGCATTAGTGATACCGAAAGAGGCATCTCTGGGGGCAAAATCTGTAATACAGCAATATTCCTGTGCGCTGTCAAGAAGTTTGCCGTTTCTGTCAAACATATCAGTTTTAAGAATAACACCGAATTTTGCATCAGAGGGGAATTTTACCGGAATACGCAGCAGCTGTTTTGAATTCTGTTTGAGATTCAGCTTCCGTTCATTGATGACTTTTTCAGCGGCAAGGTCATAAATGAGAGAGGTGCGCAGAAGAATTTCATTTGCCTGTCCGTGATTGGTGATATTGCAGAGCAGAGCATTTTCCCTGCCGGGACGGACGATGAGTTTTTCGGTATCATAGGAGAAAAAGTACGGATTATTTTTTCTGCCGAAAATTTTGGCGGCGGCATTTTCCGCTTTTTCAACAGAGGGTGAAACAATTACAGTATAAGCAAATTTCTGTACGCCTTTTTTGCCTTTTTGAGCAAGAGGAATACTTGTTGCACTGATTTCTGCATGTTCGATATTTTTCTGTTCTTTTTTGCCGGTCATGCCATATTCAATTCCGGCGAAATTCGGATGATTGACAGCACCGAGGATAAAATAATGACTCCATGATAGTTCATATATTCCGCGCCATGCCTGACCGCTTATTACATTACCATAAACAGGATACCCTGCCACACGTTTGTCATCCGGGCGGAAAACAGCTTTCGGACCGATCCCGTCAGCGAGCAGTTTGAGTGAATGCAGATGCAGACGTACATTGTGTTCAACAGTAACATCATATTTGATAACGGGAGAATTATCAAAAGTTACAGTTTCAGTTATTTTACCGCCATTGAAATTTGCGGAAATTTCCAGAACGACTTTATTGGCGGAATTTTCTTTGATTCTGCTGTTGAATTTGAGCTGACGGCGGTTTACCATGACAGGCTTCGGATTTTTTCTTTCATTATATTTCTCCAATTCTGTATCCAGATAGAGATACGGCATAGCCATGGCACGGCCTTTTTTACCGGTAAAAAGTCCGGCATAAGCGGTGTGTTTTCCATAAACGACGGTGTATTCGGAATTTTTGACAGTAAATTTGCCTTTGTCCTCTTTTACGGAAACGGCAAATGCACTTACTCCGAAAACACACAACAATAAAAATGTTGATATTCTGAGCATGATTTTTCCTTTCTTTTTATACTTAGTCAAGAATAATACTTATATCTCTGTCTCTGCCGTTGAGTCCGGCTCTGCCGCCGGAAGTTTCCAGCAGAATTGTGATATACAAAGTTTCTGCACCTTTTGTAGTGAAATCAACTGATGGCACAGCCACGATCTCTTCAGATTCATTTGCATGCTGAAGCAACATTTCACCATTGACCCATATTTCACAATTTTTGTATTTTCCAAAACCGGACTGCATATGAGCCGGAGTATCTTTGCCTGCTGAATTGGGAATGCAGAGTTCTGCACGGTAGAGCATCCAGCCCGGCTGCAAATCATCCTGATAACGCTCTGAACTCATATTGACATTGACATAAGCATTATTTTCGCTCCAGTCGATGCGGATATTCGGATCTGGTTTATCGGAAGATGCGCAGCTTGCAACTTTCCAGTTATCAATAATACGACTGTCTGAAGCACAGAGTTGAAATTCAGGTGGTACAGCTTCAATCTGCATTTCAATCACTGCTGAAAACAGTCCTGCTGATTCAGCCTCTATAATCAACTCTTCTGATTGAGCATTGCAGGAAATTATTGATTGACATTTGCCGTGATACAATTTTCTTGATTCTGCAAAATCCGGTTCATGACTTCCGGGATTGCCGTTGCCGACGCCGAGAATCCTGCCGCCTGAAACTTTGAATGAAACAAGGTTGTCTGCGTCCGGACATGGTGTGCCGAAACGGTCAACGGCCTGAATATTTACTGCAACTGCATCATAACTGTCATTTTTGATTTTTGTTTTATGAGGTTTTGCAATCAAACGGTACGGTTCAAAAGCGGTTTTAACCTCATATTCTGCAACTTTTACACCATTGCGGTAA
>JAFVPG010000350.1 GCA_017505415.1 Lentisphaeria bacterium
AAAAAATACTCCTGAATAAATTTAACAGTTGAAGATAAATATACTTCACGATTCGGAAAAAAACAATGCCAAACTGTTATCAAAGAAAAAATTTTTCAAATATATTCCCAGATTCAGTGTGCAGCAGAATTTTTATTATCTGTATCCTGCAGTCTATGCACTGAAGGCAAAAAACAACTTTGAGAGACAAAAAAACATAATTTTTCACAAAAAAGATTGAAAAAATACTTATAATGAATTATATTATGGAGTGTAAAAGAATGTTAAAATTCAGGGGGTGTTCCGGATTCGACCGGCGCTGGACTTGGGTTGATTGCATGCCGAGGATGACCGTTGGCCTCGTAAATCACCGGTTAAAACAATAACTGCGAACGAAGAGTTTGCTCTGGCGGCATAATCCCGCCACGTCGCTGTGCCTGATTGGGTACTAAGGTATAAGCGGCGCGTGTTAATACCCTGGCTGAGAGTTCCGGTATTCGGATTTTCGGCGAGATCAAAGAATACCTGTTCTGAGGGATTGCCTGTCCATTGGCGAAACTGAGGACGAAAAACATTTGAAGATGGAACAAGCATGTAGAGATCTTCACAGCTCCCCGTTGGGACGCGGGTTCAACTCCCGCCACCTCCACCAGAACAAATTCTCTGCTTGCAAAAGTGCTGACGATTGCAAGCAGTTTTTTTGTGCCTTTTGTGGCTGTTTCGCAAGGATTTACAGAAATCTCTGCCGCAAACAGAGAATCTCTAGATTGGACTTCCAGCAGTGTGTTTTGAATAAAAAACCGCGTTTCTCTCTGTTTCTATCGCACTCAAGTCCTGACGATTGAAAAATTCATAAAGCGTTAGAGAGTAAGATTTTGCAGAAACACACACCGAAATACCCCAAATCTCTGTTTTTGAAAATAGAGAACATAAAAGTCCTATGAAAAACAGCCTCCGAAAATAATCTCAAAAAATATGATTTTAAACTTAATCCATAGCACTTTTGGTTATTGTTATCCACACTATGCTTGCAGAAAAGAGATAATGAATTGTTTTATGCTCAAACAACCATTTTACAACTCAATGAACCAAAGTGCAAGCCTATTTTTGAATTTAATGGCAACTTTCTCTAAATTTTCCAGTACGGCAAACAGCGTAATTTCCGCACAATCCCCTTTACAACGCAACAGGTGGCGCAGGGCAACGCGTGTTCCGATTCGGACTAAACTCGGCACAAAGAGCCGTTTCTGGGCTTTAAGTGCCATTTCAAAGTGCCAATTTGACATTTTGGGAATGGATCTGCCAAATTTATTGATTCTCGATTGCTTTTCCAACTTGGTGTGACACACTAAAAAAGTGCCGTTGAGCACAACTTTTGAGGCTAACAGGATTTTTTGCACCTCCCCTATATGGCAAGATTTTTGCTCAACTCTATTTTATGGCAAATATGCTCTTGCAAGAATCCCAAATATTATGCACTTGAGGAAAACAAGAGATTTTTAATAAGCCTTGTTCTTTATATTTACTTTTTACACTTTACTTTACACTTGCAGTTTATTGACGGGGTTTGTCGCGCCCCACCCTTGACTTGTACTGGCAAATATTGTATATTGTTGACTGCATGGGAATAAACTGTCACGAAAAAGTATTATGAAAAATAAGTCTGAAAATCTTGCTGAACGCATTGCCGGAAATCTGCGCGCGGAATTGTCTGCCGATACCGGAAAAAGCCGTGGCAAATTGCCTTCTGCCCGTAATTTGGCAGAACTTTATAACTGTTCGCACCAAACCGCAAATGCGGCTTTGAATATACTTGCCAATGAAGGTTTGATTATCCGCAAACACGGTTCCGGTTCATGGCAGCGGCAGGTAAAACGAAGGATCCGGATCGCATGTTTGCTGGATGATAACAATCCCAGCGATTTTTCAACGCTTTCGTATCTGGTAAAATTTTTGCTGCTGCTGCTGGAAAAAAATCAATGCGACTATCAGCTTTTTTCATTCAGCGATTTAAAGTCTGCCAATTTCAGCCCCCACATCTTCCGGGACTTTGACGGCTTGATAACTGATACCCGATACAATGATCCATATTCCAAGCAGCTTATTTATGAGTTTGACCGCCCCAAACTCTGGCCGTGGCCCACATTTTATCACTTGGCTTCCGGCAATCAGGTGGTGGCTGACTATATAAGTGCTTTCGTTCAGATACTTAAAAAAGCCAAACTTTGGGGGATAAAAAAGTGCTGTTTATATTACCGGCGTAATGAGTTTTCAGATATTATGCAAGCTGCCGTTGCCGGTTCCGGATGGGATGAATCAGCAATCGAATATATCAGTTTGGGATCTCTCAACAATATTATGGGAGCATGTAAATATGGCATGAATATACCGGCAGGTCCTGATATACTGCATATGACCAGTGCCGATATGATCGCATGGGGATTTTTTGAAGCTATGCAGGAGCGTGGGCTGGAGCCGGGGGATTTTCACATTACCGGTCTGGGCAATATGGAAGCACAGGGATTTGTGCCGTTGGGTGAACCTAAACTTACCACCACTCATCACCCCCGGGAGCCATATCTGGAAATGGCTGTACAAATGTTTTGCCGCCAGATCAGGGAAAAATCCAACATTTCCGAGATAATCCGCATCCCCGGCGAAGTTATTTTGCGTGAATCAGCTTTTTATAAGAAAAAATAACCAGAATAAACAATAAAATAATCAAAAAAAAGGAAAAGGAAAAATGAAAAGAAACTTCACATTGACCGAATTGGCAGTAGTCGTCAGCTTATCAGCTTTGGTGTTGACTGCACTGGTAAGTTCAGCTCACGCCGCCGTGGAACAGGCTAAAAAAGCCACCTGTCAGGATGTTTTGCGTAAAATCGGCGGAGCGGTTCAGCTTTATGCCAAAGACAACGCCAACTTCGTACCTTGCACAGCCCGCAAAGATAATCCTGAAATGGTGGAAGTTTTCGGGCATAATTTGAATGAAATGGGTAATAAACTGCTGTTTAAAGGTTACTTCGGAGTCAAGCCCAAAGGCAGATATGATAAA
>JAFVPG010000351.1 GCA_017505415.1 Lentisphaeria bacterium
GATAAAATTTCAACAACAGCGTTCCAAGCACAATAAGAATAAATGTAGTCACCAGAATAAGTTTGGTATTTACCCGCATTTTCCTGTTAAGCCGGAATGATTCAAAGAAATCATAAACCACATACATTCCTATCCCGCCAAGAAAAACAAGCAAAGCTACAATGATTTTTACCATTGTCGTTGCATGTTCAAGATTACCCGGCAAAGTACTCATTCCGGCATTGCAGAACGCCGCAACAGAATGAAATAATGCATGCCACAATGAATCAATAAAACCGAATCCCCACAGCATAAAACCGATAACCAGAAAAAACATTCCTATTGATTCAGCTACAATAGTATATCCGATGATTGTCCGCATCATATTTTCCACTCCCTGCGGACTGTAATTATCTGTCATATTGGAAAGGATTTTTGACTCACTCCAGCTCATGTGTTTACCCATCAAAACAATAATTGAACCGGACATTGTCATGATACCTATACCACCCAACTGCATAAGAACCATTATTATCATTTGACCAAACAAAGAAAACTGTGTCACATCAACTGTCACAAGCCCTGTAACGCAAACAGAACTTGTCGCCATAAAAAGTGCATCTATCCAGTCAAGAGACCTGCCGCCTTTTAAAATCGGCAGTCGCAGAAGCAATGTTCCGACAATTATCAACGCCAGAAAAGAAAATATAAAATAAAACTGACTCTTTTTAATGACACTTACAAGCATGGTATTCTCCCGCTTTTGTTTTCACAAAAACCTACCACTCTTCAACAGCAGCCTGAACGATTTTTTTTGCAGCTTCACGGAGTGCCATTTTTATTGCTCTTGAACGTTCTGTTTCCAAATCCGCCTGCTGACGGAAATAAGATGTACCGACAATAATTCTTTTCGGTATCAGAGGTTCACGTTCTCCCGGCAGAATCACAGAAAATTCAACAACCACACGGGCTTCCCATTCAGCAGGTTTATAAATACCGTCATCAACTGCATTACGACCTGCAATTTCAGAATAACCAACGCTGGCAATACGGCTGTAAATAATACTCTGAGCATTGCCCAAATTGACTACCTTCAAATCACCATCAAGCATAAATTGTTCAGCAAGAAGCTGTTGAAGCTGAACAGCAGCATTATATATCGTTGTATCATTGGTAACTTTGCCTATACCGATATTTTTTATCTGCGGATGCATGGTATTCCCCATGTGGTATCCGCATGATGAAGCAACAAAAAGTATTACAAAACTTGCAGCAAGGCTCAATATTTTTTTCATTTTTCCCCCTTTTCTCCATTTTCGGGACGATGTTTGACATCATAAACATTCAGGAGATAACGGTTATCGCTGTCTCCGGGAGTGACAAGTATTTTTTTCTCTTCCTGAGGAGTATTGAACGAATTGTATTTAAGATAACGCTCCTCCGGCTCCGGCAAAACCGCAACCGGCACAAAAGTTTTGTCCATTTTGACCAGACGTTTTTCTGCTTCAGCGGCGTATTCAGTATCAGAATATTTGGTCAGAATTTCATTCAAATAACGGCTTGCCGGAGTTGTTTTGCCGCTTTTGTTATAAAAATCAGCCATATCAAGAAGCTGTTTTGCACGGACATCCTTTGCTTTTAGTTTCCACATTTCAACAGTTTCATTTTCTGCGGCATCGGGAAATTTCTTTTTGAAAGAGTCACAAACTTCAAGTGCTTCATTATAGTATTTTCCATCGCCGTCACCTTTTGAGGCAAGACCGAAAAGATGTTCAGCAAGAACGAGATAAGAATATTTCAATTCATTATCGACTTCATGTTTTGCTTCATTCTGGCGGACTGTTTCACGCAGAAGCTCCAGGGCATCAGCACTTTTCCCCTCATCGAGCAGATTAATTGCCATACGCATTCTGGCCCGGGCCGCACCTTTTGCAAACGGCGCTCTTTCCAAAGCTCTCTTGTAAAGTTCCTGTGTTCTGTCCTTGTCAGTCAGCCATGGCACAAAACGGAACGACCAGAAAAGCGGTTCCCGCTCACCGGCAAAATAGAGATCCCCTATTGCCATCATGCGGTCAACAGTTTCATTCATATTTGTATAAGGAGCATAATTCAATGCCAGCTCATCCAATGCATTAAATTCCTTGTACAGCATTTTCCCTGTACGGAATGCCTTTACTGCAAGGTGAAGTGCATTAGCCTTCAAAACCGGATCATCGGCACTTTTTGATGCTTCCAGAGCGAGTTCTCCGGCTTTATTGGCATTGCCTTCAAGCAAAATTTCCTCTGCCTCTTTGCACATTTTACGGCAATCATCATCATTTGCATACAGAAAAAAACTGCAAAAACACAAAACGACTGAAATTACAAAGGAAATTTTTCTACTCATTATAAGCTCCGTTGTTTACAGGCGGCAGGAAGCAAGTGCAGTGACAATAATACCTCTTGCCCCCTCTGCATAAAGTTTATCCATAACTGTATTGATCTCTTTTTTGCCGATCATAGCTTTTACAGCGACCCAATCGGGATTTTCAAGCGGTGAGACAGTCGGAGATTCAATACCGGGAGTGATCTGACAGCAACTCTTAAGTTTTGATTTTTCAATATCATATTCAATCATGACGTATGAACGTGCGACGAGGATACCGCGAATACGGGCAATAAGTTTGCGCACATCAGGATTTTCGGCAACACTTTCATTACCGGCAATAAGCAATGCTTCAGAGTAAAGAATTGGCTCTCCTGTGATTTCAAGTCCGGCTTCAACGAGGGTGCGACCGGATTCGACCACATCAGCGATGCAGTCTGCAACGCCGAGCTTTACAGAAATTTCAACTGCACCGTCAAGTTTGACGATTTTTACATCAAAGTTGCGTTTTTTCATATCCTGAGCAACGATTTCAGGATAACTTGTAGCGATGCGGAGACCGTTGAATTTATCAGTGGTCAAACCTGAATTTTTGGGAACTGCATAGCAGAAACGTGATTTTCCGAATTCCAGCGGCAGCAATTCTGCGACATCAGCTCTGCTGTCAATGGTCAAATCACGACCGGTAATGCCGAGGTCAACAATACCATTGCCGACATAAACAGCAATATCACGGGGGCGCAAAAAGATAAAATCAACATTATTTTCTGCATCATGAACAATAAGCTCACGACCATAACGACTGCACTTGTAACCTGCCTCCTTGAGCAATTTTACAGCATCTTCTGACAAGGCACCTTTATTGGGAATTGCGATTTGCAGCATTTTTTATTTCCTTACAAATATTTATAAACGTCTTCAAGTTCAAGGTCATTGGCGATCATCATCACCTGCAGATGATAGAAAAGCTGGGAAATCTCCTCCGCAGTTTTTTCTTTTCCCTCATATTCAGCTGCCATCCAGACTTCACCGGCTTCTTCAACAACTTTTTTGCCGATGAAATGTTTTCCTTTGGCAAACTCTTTAACGGTCCCTGAATTGGGGTCATTGTTTGCAATTTTTTCTTTCAATTCGGCGAAAAGTCCTTCAAAATTTTTCATTTTTCCCTCTTATTTAAATTTTTATAAAAAACACTTCGTATTTTCAATAATATATCACCATTCAGCCTTTTTGCAAATAATATAAGTCAATCTTATGGAAAAATGATTTGAAAAAGAGCAATATTGTGCTATCTTTTATCAAATACAATATTCTGAAAGGGAAAAAATGAAAAAATTTATTTTGATAATCGCTCTGTTTGCACTCCTGCCGTTCGCAGATGCCGCACAGAAAATCGTTACCGTCAATATTGAAAAACTCTTCAACTCTTACTACAAAACTCCGCAAGTCGAAAATATTATCAAAAAACAGGCGGAAGTTTATCAGAACTATCTCAACAAAAAACTCGCCTCCGTTAGAGACATCGACAAAAAATTCCGTGTAGAACTCGATAAAGCTCAAAATGTCACCCTCAGCGCCGCCGATCGTGCCGCCGCTGCGAAAAATGCCGAAAAATACAGCTCTGAAATCCGTGTGATCCGTACAGAAATGGAGGCTTACTCCAATGAAAAACGCAAAGAAATGGCAAACATGTCCTTAAAAAAACGCGCAGAATTAATGCAGGAAATCTCCGACTGCGTACGCAAAACTGCAATCGGACTCGGTGCAGATTTTGTCTTCGATATTTCAGGCAAAACCACCCACCAGATCCCTGCAATCATCTATGCTGCACCCTCAACAGATATTACAAATCAGGTTTTACAAATCTTAAACAAAGGCAATGTGCCGGAAAAAAGGAATTGATATATGAAAACTTACACCGCAAAGGAAATTGCAGAACTTCTCAAAGGTCAGCTCAAAGGCGATGAAAACAGAACCGTTTCAGGCGTTTCTTCTCTCAAAGACGCTAATGAATCTCAGGTCTCTTTCCTCGGCAACAAAAAATATCATCACCAGCTTGCACCATCTTCAGCAGGTGTAGTTCTTCTTTCAAAAGATGTTGAAAATGAAGAACTTCCCGATAACAAAACTTATATTATCTGCGATAATGTCGATCTTGCATTCAGTACGGTCATCGGACTTTTTGCCCCCCCAGCTCCTGAATATGAACGCACAATTCATCCCACAGCAGTTGTAGACGCCACCGCCGTTATCGGCAAAAATGTTCATATCGGTGCAAACGCCGTCATTGACAAAAATGCAGTAATCGGTGATGACAGCTGTATTTGTGCAGGTTCCTACATCGGACAGAATGCAAAAGTCGGCTGCGCCACACTCATTTATCCCAATGTTTCAATCCTTCACCGCTGTATCGTAGGCAGCAAATGCATTATCCATTCCGGCGCTGTTATCGGTGCTGACGGATTCGGCTTCATGCCCGGACCGCAGGGAATCGTAAAAATCCCGCAAACCGGTATCGTTCAAATCGACGATGATGTTGAAATCGGAGCAAATGCAACAATCGACCGCGCCCGCTTCGGCAAAACATGGATCAAATCAAACGTCAAAATCGACAATCTCGTTGTCGTAGCTCATAATGTCGTTATCAATGAAAGCTCTATGATGATCGCTCAATCCGGTATTGCCGGAAGTTCAGAACTCGGCAGAGGCGTTATTATCGCAGCTCAAGCCGGTATCAACGGTCACATTCATATCGGTGACGGTTCAAAAGTCGCAGGTACAAGCGGCGTTGCAAAAAGTTTGCCCCCAAATACCATTGCACTTGGTAC
>JAFVPG010000352.1 GCA_017505415.1 Lentisphaeria bacterium
ATGAGCAATCAAATCTTCCGCCGGATTAGCCACATTGGGGTATTGTCGCTCATTGCTATCGCAATTCACTATACCCCAAACCCCTCAATTTTTTCAAATTATCAGTCAATGTTTAGTACAGAGCCTTTTGAATTACTTTTAAAATTACCTCATACAGAAAATCAGAATTGTTTTTGTTTTTTGAAAGCACCGGGACGGCAGTTGAAAACTTTGTAAAAAGCGTGAGACAAAGAACTCGCATCAAAAAATCCCCAGCGTTCAGCAAGCTCATTCAGTGAATAGTTGGAATAGAGCAGCTCTTCTGCGACTTTGGAGAGTCGTGCATGAAGCGCAAATTGACCGTAACTTATACCGATACTGCGTTTGAAAATCGCTGAAAAACGGCTTATACTCAAATTGCACAATGCCGCCGCCTCTTCAAGTGAAGGAGTTTTTCCCTGAGTTTTGCGGATTATATCAACTGCGGTTTTTACCCGTTTGAAATCCTGTTGATTGTAAGACAGTTCCTGCTGTTCTTCCGTCATCAAATCAATATTATGCAGCAGAAGCTGATGTATCAACAGCCATGCATGATAATGATAATTTTTCGGTTTCTTGGCATAGTAATGAAAAATTTTACGCCCTGTTTCCCAGACAAAACGACGATCTTTGTCCGAAGACGGAGAAATGCGCCCGGAAGCCGCCATCGTAAACGGCAGCATGAAATCACAATTGCTGAACGGCGCACATTGTCCGAGAGTGTCAATATTCAGATTTATTGACATCAGAAAAGTTTTTTCTGTACTCAATTTATAAGCATGCGGCTCCCAGCATGTCGTGAAAAAAATATCTCCGGCGGTATATTTGCGGCGGCAATCATCGAAAATCATCTCAACTTCGCCATGCAGCACCAGAGAAATCTGGAGCGCATAATGAATATCCGCCTGAAAATGCTTCATCGGATAACGTTTATATTCCCAGACAACATCAAAAGGCAGAAATGCTGTAAGTTCAGGATGTTGTTGAGTTTCCAATTCAAAACTTTTAAAACTTTTTAGCATAATGCAGAAATATATTGCATAAAATAATAAATGCAAATGATTTTTGCTTAAATTTTAATCATTTTGAAGATTTTTTTCCTTCCGGCAGAAAAAATTTCAGTGCATTCTGTATTTGTTCATTCCAGAATACCCAATTATGAACTCCCGGAGTTTCAATATAAGTATATGGAAAATTCAATTTATCAAGATGCATACGGAATTTTTTATTCGATTCATAGAGAAAATCTTCAGTACCGCACGCCATAAAAACTTCAGGGCGGAAAGGCGAGTTCAAAACCTTTTCAGCAAGATAAAACAGATCATCTTCAGAACCCGTTAAATCTTCACGCTCTCCGAAGATCGCACGACGTTCAACATCAGAAAGATTCCGGAGAAAATATTGAATGTCCGCAACAGAACTGAATGCGGCAGCCTTGCCGTATCTTTCCGGCATTTCAAATGCAAGAGCAAGCGCACCGTAGCCGCCCATTGAAAGACCGCAGATAAAACGCTCCTCACGTTTATTTGAAGCGGGGAATGTACTTTCAATAAATTTCGGAAGGTCAGCAGTTATAAAATCTTTGTATTTCTCGCCGCTTGCCTTGTTGCGGTAAAAACTTCTGCCTCCGTCCGGCATGACAATAATGTATTCATAAGATGCCGCAAAAAGTTCCAATGCAGTACGGCGCATCCAAATGGTATGATCATCAGACAAACCGTGCAGCAGATAGATTACCGGAAAAAGTTTTTTCTCCGACTGCATTGCAGCGATACCGATATTTGATGTTGTATTTTGAGGGACGATAACATTTACATTAACACATTTTCCCAAAGATTCCGAGAAAAAACCGCATTGACAGAAAGCCGGCATAATATTCCACCTGTGATTTTTCAGCTGTATTTTCCTGCGTTATACAGGAAACGACGCAAATTTATTTTATCATAACACAAAATAATATACAGCAGGAAACATTTTTTTCAAATATAAATATATTTTTATTTTGCGGAACGTCTGCGTCCGGGAATTATTTTTCCCTGCAGAACTTCATCGGTCCGTTTTTTGATAAAATCCGGAGCTTTACTCTGCATATTTTTCTGTTCTTCTTCAAGTTTTTCGACGTTTTTTTTCATATCGTCAATGCGTTTTCTGCTTCGTTCAAGTCTGCGATTGACTTCTTTTGCGAGAAAATCATTCAACTCTGAACGGATCGCATTTTTTTCCTGCTCAGTTTTTGCATTGACATAACGCTTATGAAATTCTTTCAATTTCTCAACATATTTTTTGTGTTCAGCACGGAATTTTTCACGGAGTTTCTGGCGTTCAGCTTCAGCTTTCTGCCAGTCAAATTTAGACTTGCGGGGAGCCGGACGTGCCGCATCTGCTCCGAAAACAGCACCGCATAAAATCAGAAAACAAACAATTGTTGCAATAAATTTATTCATAAATCACCTCACAGTTGGGCAAGATATTTGGCTTCTGCCAAAATTTCGTCATCGACAAATTCAATTTTTTCTTCAAAATCACTCCATTCCTGACTTTCAAAACGGGCAATTTCCGCAGTATGTACAATTTGCTCCATACCATTATCTCTGCCGAATTGGATATAAGCCAGAACCGCACCGGCAAAAACAAGCACTGCCGCACGGGCAGGCAGACTCCAATACCAGTTGCGTTTTTGAAATTTTTTTGATGCCGCATACTGAATGACTGCTGCATCAAGTTCCAATGGAATCTCAATTTTTTTCTCTTTCATACGACCTCCGAACTGCACTTAAAGGTGCTTTTCCAAAAATATTTTAATGTTTTTTTTCGCATAACTCATACGTGCAAGAGCAGTGTTTATAGAACATTTTTCTTTTTCTGCAATCTCCTTGAAAGAATAATTTTTCATCCGCAGTGACCAGACTGTACGCTGTTCTTCATTCAAAGAGGCAACCGCCTCATTCAATAATTCATGCTCCTCCACATCAGACAATTCAAAATAAGGTCTTTCCGCATTTTGATCTGCAATCGGTATCGGGTCTTCATCTATCGTCACATGAGGGCCGCGCCTTTTCAATTTACGGGCACGGTCAATAACAATGTTTCTTGCCGTTTGCTGCAGATAACCATAAAAACTTCCGTCATTACGCAACTGCGGCATTCTGTCAATTGCTTTCACCCAAACAGTTTGAAAAACATCATCGATCTCACTTTTGGCATTATTCAAAAGCTGTGATATGAAATAATAGAGTCTGTTGCGATGCCTTGCATAAAGGATTTCAAACGCTCTGTTATTGCCTTTAATGTATAATTGTATAAGTTCAAAATCGGTACTGTCTTTCATATTATTCTTTCCTGCACCAATTAAAACGGATTTTTCAACTGTTTATTGCCCGTAATTTCAAAAATTCAACAAATTTTTTATCTGCCGCCAAAATTTCATCCATATCCATATTTTCTGCTTTACACCATTTAACTGATTGATTATCAAGCATTTTCATTCCTGAGAAATCAAAACAGAAACAACGCACAAAATTCAATTCCACTGTCTTGTCAGGATAATCATACACAATTCTGTACATAATATCCGCCGGATAAACTTTCAATGCAAGTTCCTCCTGAAGTTCCCTGCGGGCAGCACTTGCGGCACTTTCATTTTTTTCGATCTTACCGCCGGGAAATTCCCAGAAAATCCTGCCGTCAGTGAGTTTTCGTGATGCCAGAAGTATCTCATTACACTCATTTTCTATAACGGCAGCAGCTACATGTATTATTTTTTTATCTGACATTTGCAATATACTTTGATTCAGGGGTTGAAAAAATCTTAAACGGAGTTAATTTATCATTATAAATAATTTTTGCAAAAAAGAAAGATGAAATTATGCCGATTTTTAAATTAAAATGCCGTCAGTGCGGCAATATTTTTGAATATTTCTTCAAAAATACCGAAGAAACAGCTGTCTGCGGCAACTGTAATTCCACAAATCTTGAAAAACTTCCGTCTCAAATCTCCGTCATCAGCAATACTGTTCCCGCCTGCCCCAATGCGGCAGTTTGTCCGGGCGCATCTCCATGCTGCTGCAACGGCAAATGCGGAGGTCACAGATGAATCAAACTCAACTTCTTCAAGCCCTGGAAAAAATCGGAATGCGTCCCGGCAGAGGACTCGGACAAAATTTTTTGACAGACAAAAATTTGCTTGAAAGTATTGTACGCATTGCCAAAATTCAACCTGGCGACCGCATCCTTGAAGCCGGACCGGGATTCGGTGCATTGACTGAACTTATGCTTCAAGCAGGAGCCAAAGTGTGGTCAATCGAATTTGACCACCGCCTTGCTGAATATTTGCGGCAGAATCTGAAACATGAGAACTTCACCCTCATCGAAGATGATGCGGTACGTACCAATCTTTTTGCACTCATGGGCAGAGAACCTTTCTCTTCTGTTGCCAATCTGCCATACTCTATCAGCAGTATTTTCGTTACCAGACTGCTCGAACTGCCCAATCCTCCGCAAAAAATGGTATTCATGCTCCAAAAAGAGATGGCCATGCGCCTTGCAGCTGTGCCGGGAATCAAAAATTACGGGTCTCTGAGTGTGCGTACTCAACTGCTGTATGATGTAAAAATTGCAAAAACCGTTCCGCCGGAAGTTTTTACACCACCGCCGGAAGTTGATTCAGCCATTGCAGTTTTTGAATTGAAAAAAGAGCGTCCCGCCCCGGAAGTTGTACGTTTATTAAATGGACTTGTCAAAGTTGCTTTTGCCCAGAGACGCAAACAACTCGGCAAAGTTCTCGGAAATAATTATGGAAAAGACCTTGTTGCCAATGCATTTGCCAAATTGAACATTCCGCACGAGATACGGCCGGAAAAACTTACAGTTGAAGATTTTGTCCGTCTGACAGAAACAATGTTCGCCGACAAAATTGCTCAAGAGCAAAAGTAACTCCGTTAAAAAGCTTATATCTCCATGCCGGATGATATATATAGGAAAATGGTACAAAAAACAGTGCAATTATCTTTACAATCGATATTGTAATTTTTCTGAAAGAGAATCATATTGAATTTGCAAAAAGGGTAAAAATGTGCTATATTACAAAACATAGTATTTTTTCTACATATTCAGACAAGGAGCATTTATGAAAACTTTTTTCGTATTTTCCGGTCAGGGAGCGCAGGCTCCGGGGATGGGAAAGGATTTATATGAGTCTTCCGCCCGTGCCAAAGCGATTTTTGATGAAGCTGATGCTGTCCTCGGGTATAAATTAAGTGACATCTGTTTCAACGGTCCTGCTGAAACTCTTACAGAAACCAAATATTGTCAGGTGGCAATTTACACCATGAGCTGTGCCGCTCTGGAAGCATTTCGTGAAAAGTATGATGTTGAAGCTGTTTGCTGTGCTGGGTTGAGTCTTGGTGAGTACGGGGCATTGTACGCTGCCGGAGCTTTTTCTTTCGCTGATGGTTTGAAACTTCTCAATAAACGTGCTGAACTTATGGATGTCTGCTGCAAAAATACCTCCGGCGGGATGGCTTCCGTACTTGGTGGTGATGCAGAAGTCATTAAAGAAACTGCCGGAGAATGTGATATTGATGTTGCCAATTTTAACAGTCCCGGTCAGATCGTCGTCAGTGGAGAAAAAGACAAAGTCAACGCCTGTGTTGATGCTCTCAAAGCTAAAGGATTGCGCAAAGTCATCGTTCTCAATGTTGCAGGTGCATTCCATTCAAGACTTATGAAAGAAGCAGGTGATGGTCTGGCAAAAGTTCTCGCTGAAACTGAAATCAAAATGCCGCAAATACCCGTTTATCATAACTTTACTGCTGCTCCCGCCGCAGATATTGAATCATTGAAGGCAAATCTTGCAGCGCAGGTCGCCGGCAGTGTTCAGTGGGAAGGATGCGTCCGTGCTATGGTTGATGCCGGTGCTGATACAATGATAGAATTCGGTCCGGGAAATGTGCTGACCGGCTTGCTCCGCCGCACTCTCCCTGATGTCGCATATTTTAATATAAATTCAATTGAGTCTTTAGAGAAATTCAACTCTTAAAACAAAGGGAAAAATCATGTGTAAAAAATTGGAAGGTAAAGTCGCTCTCGTCACCGGTGGTGCCAGAGGTATCGGTAAAGCAATCTGTGAACGTCTCGCCGCTGAAGGTGCTGCTATCGCCGTAGTTGATATTATGCTTGATGTCGCTCAGGCTACCGCAGACGAATTCAGCGCCAAAGGTATCAATGCCAAAGCATACGCCGCAAACGTTGCAAAAATGGAAGATGCTGAAGCAACTGTCGCCGCTGTTGTTAAAGATTTTGGACGACTTGATATTCTCGTCAACAATGCCGGTATCACCCGTGATACTCTTATGCTCCGCATGACTGAACAGGATTGGGATGCAGTTATCGCTGTCAACCTCAAAGGTACATTCAACTTTACCAAAGCTGTTGTCCGTCCCATGATGAAACAGCGTGCAGGTAAAATCGTCAATATCGCTTCTGTCGTCGGCCGCATGGGCAATATCGGTCAGGCAAACTATTCTGCATCCAAAGCAGGTGTTATCGCTCTTGCCAAAACCACTGCCAAAGAATTTGCCAGCCGCAACATTCAGGTCAATGCAGTCGCTCCCGGATATATCATTACTGATATGACCGGCAAACTTTCTCAGGAAGCAACTGATATGTTCCTCAAGATCATTCCCGCAGGCCGCGGCGGTACTCCCGCTGATGTTGCCAACGTTGTCTGCTTCCTTTCTTCACCGGATTCAGACTATGTTACCGGTCAGGTCATCAACGTCGACGGCGGTATGTTGATGTAACAGATTGGTGTTTTTGCAGGGGGAAAGAAAAAAACTTTTTGGCTCTGTACTAAACATTGACTGATATTTTGAAAAAAATGAGGGGTTTGGGGTATAGTGAATTGCGATAGCAATGAGCGACAATACCCCAATGTGGCTAATCCGGCGGAAGATTTGATTGCTCATTCCATAAAAAAATGGAAGGAGCAATCAAACATTCCGCCGAAA
>JAFVPG010000353.1 GCA_017505415.1 Lentisphaeria bacterium
AATGGCACTCTCGTTCAGGGGGCTGGCTTTTTCGGCGGTGAGTTCGGACATACAATACTTTACCGCAACGGACGTCAATGCAACTGCGGTCTCAAAGGCTGCTATGAAGCATATTGCGGCGGTCGTGCGGTTGCCGATGATCTGCGCAGTAAACTTGCAGATAAACCGGATTCTCTGATCATGCGTCTTGCCGGAACACCAGATAAAATTGAAATGAAAACTCTCGTTCAGGCGGTCAGAGAAAATGACTCTTTCGCCCTCGCCTACTGGGATGAAATGATGCAGAATCATGCACAGGCACTCGGCACATTGATAAATATTTTCAATCCGTCAAAAATCATTCTCGGAACATTTGCCTGGGCAAGCGGCGACCTTTTCTTTGACCCGCTCAGAAAATATATCGTTGATTATGCATGGAAAGAAATGCTTGAACAATGCGACATTGTACCAAGCGCACTGCGTCACGACATAGGTTATTACGCCGGTGCAGCAGTAGCATTATACAATATGGAAAAACTCAACAAATGAAACACGCTTCCGAAACCGGAGTTTATTCTCTCGGCAAATGCTTCACTGAAGATTTGATTTTCTCCAAGGATACTGCTCCGGCAATTCCATACAAGGAAAATCACTTTCGTAAGTTTTTCGACGCTTTTGACGACATTCTGCTGTCAAAAGAACCAACTAAACGCATCATCGGATTCCATGTGCATTATCCGGTTGGAGATAAGTTCATACTTGATTACGGGCACTGGGAAATTCTGCTTACCGCATTCTTTTTCGCTCTGACTGCGGCAAGAATAAAAGACAACAGCATTCAACAGGAAATAAGAAAATACCTGCTGTATGGAAATATTCCGCGTTTTGATTGGCAGACCATAGCAGATTTCTGGCAGAAAGTAATTGCAGAATTCAAAGTTGATGACTTCCTGAAACTTCCGGATGAAGAGTTGAACGAACTTGAAAAATCTCTGCGTCCACTGGCAGAAAGTGCCTGGGAATATACCAACTGTATTGATTTAAGTACCGATGAAAAATGTGCAGATGTAATTAAAACATTGCTGAAAAACGCATACTTCATGGTAGTTGCGGCACCCGATGGCGATACATCTCTGCAAACTGCAGCCTCCATGTACGGCTCATACATACAACTGATGGATACCAGAATCGAAAATCTTGAAGAAGGCTGGCAAATCTATGAATGATCTTTTATCTGCTGAACTGAAAAATATTGATTCTCAAAATGTCAGGCGCATTGTTTTAACTGCTCCTGTCAAAACTTCAGAATACAGAAAAATCTCTGCAATACGCCTGATAAACGGTGATATGCAAATCGAAAAACTGACCTCAAAACAGGCTTTTCATGAAAAAATTCATGCATCTGAAAATCTTTTTGAGCATGAAATTTTTTCATTTTTCGGTACATTTTTCATGCAGCTGGAAATTTGCGATGAAGAGTTTTCATACAGCTTCAGAGCCGCCAGAAAACGGGTGCTTTTCAATCGCAAAAAATTGAAAAATAATACAAAAGAAATTCAAAAAACTCAAAACCGGAACAAAAATTATATCCTCAATGAAGGAATGAAAATCAAAGCTCTGGTTGACCTCGGAGTATTTCATGCTGATTTCACATTGATAAAAAAATCTTACGCAAAATTCAAACAAATCAACCGCTTTGTTGAATTTGTCGACGATATGTTGAAAAATGCAATGATACGCGCAGAACTGAAAAAACAGCCGGAGCCGGATTGCAGCCGACACCTGAAAAATGTCGAAAATCTGATGAAAGAATTTTCGGTAACACCAACACTTTATACCATCTTGAATAAATCCTGAAAAATAATTCAAATGAAGTGGAAAAACATCTTTCCTGCCCCAAGTTCAGAATGGCGTAAGCCTTTGCAGAAAAAGCCATGCCAAACACGGTAACGCCCGCATAGTCTATCAAAAAGTACCTTTTTTCTTTTTTGAAACGCTCTATTCCCGTTGTGGAGAGAAAGGTAATTTAAAAAGTTTAAAAACTGCAAGAGGGGGGATGGAGGGAAAGTAGAGAGACATTTATGCCGAACAGCAATCTCCACCGGTGGCTAATCCGGCGGAAGATTTGTTTCATCATTCCGCAAAAAAGCGGGAGGATGAAACGAACATTCCGCCGAAAAACAGCCTGACACCACACAGCCGCTGACATTCACGGCTATGCCGTTAACAAAACGGGGATGGACATCCCCCTGCGGGGGTTCAGGGGGCGCAGCCAGCCCCCTGAAAAAAATCAATCTGCGTTTAGAACACAGCCAATAAAAAACAGATGCGGATGAGGATTCTGCAGTAGTTTGAGTGGAGCTACCCGTAGGGTAACTTCCGAAAACGCTCTGCAGAATAATCGCCGCAGAATATATTTTAATGTTTGAATTGCAGATTAACAGTATCATGGATATGAAAAAATCAAGGCAAAAAATGAAAAACAGATGCGGATGAGGATTCTGCAGTAGTTTGAGTGGAACTACCCGCAGGGTAACTCCCGAAAACGCTCTGCAGAATAATCGCCGCTGAATATATTTTACTGATTAAATTGCAGATCAACATTATCATGGATATGAAAAAATCAAAGCAAAAAATGAAAAACAGATGCGGATGAGGATTCTGCAGTAGTTTGAGTGGAGCTACCCGTAGGGTAACTC
>JAFVPG010000038.1 GCA_017505415.1 Lentisphaeria bacterium
CAAAAGCCCTTCGCATGAAAGAAATTGTTGAAGAGGCAGCTTCTGAAGGTCGTAAAATCATCATTTTCTCATATTTTCTTGAAACAATCAGAAAAGTAACTGAATTTCTTGGCGACAGATGCATGAATCCTATAAATGGTTCTATTTCTCCTGAAAGGCGACAGGAAATAATAGATGAATTCGAAAAAGCTCCTGCCGGAGCAGTTCTTCCCGCACAGATTCAGGCTGGTGGTACTGGTCTGAACATACAAACTGCCAGTGTGGTAATTATCTGCGAACCACAGTTTAAACCATCTATTGAAAATCAAGCTATAGCACGAGCTCATAGAATGGGGCAATCAAGAAATGTACTTGTTTACCGACTTCTATGTGAAAATACGATAGACGAACGTATGACAGACAGACTTGCTCAAAAGCAAAAAATATTTGATGAATTTGCCGACAGGTCTGTTGCATACGAAGAAAGTAAAAATGTTGAGATTGAAGCAAAGGCATTTAATGAAATTATTCAGGAAGAAATCGATAGAATTAATGCTAAAAACGGTAATATGCAATCTTAAATCAAAGCCCTGCGATTATCTCGCAGGGCTAATTCTATTTGTAAATCAATCCAGTAAGTACAATATCTTCAGCTATCTGGTGAATCTCGTTCATCATATGAACCCATACCAGCTGATTTTCTGCTTTTAGCTTTTCTGTTATACCATACTGCTCTTTCAGCCTGTTTACCAAACAGTCATACATTTCCTGTGCTGACTTATCAATTTCTTCAAGATGGCTGTTCAGCTTGTCCTGCATCATCAAAGCGGTAAATAAAGGCTCTTTGTGCTTTCGCAGATAGCTATGTCGCATTTTCCCGTATTTGCCAATAGCAGGTTTTGGCGGCAGTTCAAAATCAGGTATCAGATAATCACCGCATTTTCTGTATTCAAGTTTCATAATATACCTCCACTGTAATATTTCCCTATGCACCAGGATATCAACATCAAAAATCCTATTTTCTTAAGCAGTTTCATTTTCATCATCCTTTCTTTGCTTTTACTATATCGAAAACAGAATAATTTTGCGAAGGTGCAAATTTTTGAATTGCACATTTGCCAAAAAAGTGCCATAAAGGCACTTTTTCACAGTGTTTTCATCTTGAATTCAACAAAAAAGTGCCACAATGGCACTTTTCTCTTTTTTAGTGGAAAACTGGTTCATTTCAAACTGATTTTAGAGCGTGAGCCAAAAACCTATGTTTTTGGCACCAGATTACCTTTCAACCATCTTTTTGTGCCAAAACAAGCCGATTTTGGCACATTTTTGCGTTCTTACCCTGAAAAGTTCCTGCCCGGCAGCACCTTGCCCGACGTATTGTTTGCACAGCTTCCGCTGTCCATGCCGCAATGCACAGTATCATATCTTTCAGGACGCTATTCATTTGTTTTGAGGGATATTTTTACCACTCCACATGTAGAGGACGAAAAAGGGTCAAATCGGAAATTTGATGCAAAATTTTCACAAAACTTCAACAAAAAGATTAATTTTTAACATCCCCTCATATGTAGAGGGCGGGAAAAGCCAAAATGTTAAAAATATTGCCGTTTTATACTGAATTTTCACATTCGGCAGCATTTTCAACTGCAAACTGGCTTTCAGTTGAAAACTTTCAAGCAACAAGGAATTGCCTGTTATGTACCAATCAAACATGTAAAATTTTCTCTTTAACTTTCAAACAGGAATGACTAACCAGCTGATTTTTACCTTTCAAAAATTTGCCCCCTCACATGTAGCCGTCGGGAAATGCCAAAATGTTAATTTTTTACCCCTTTTCCATCAAAATTTCACATTTATCCGATTTTTTAAGATGTTTTTGCTGTTTTTCATGATTTTCAGTTGTGGTTTCATATTGCAAAAAAGCAGGTATTAATTATGGATAAATATTGCAAATTAAAAAGACATCAAGTATGTGGTTTCCCAATATACTTGATGTCTGGAACTATTAATGATATGAAATGTAAAAGTGCCGTTATCGGCAAAATATATTTGTATTTTGATTCGATAATATGAATTGAAAAGTTGCCGATAGAGTGATATAATATATTTAATAATTGATTTACTTACTGTTAAATAAAGGTGGTATAAATATGGCATACCTTTCAGTTACTGAAATAGCAAAAAAATGGAATATGTCTGAACGCAGTGTCCGTAATTACTGCGCACAGGGCCGTATCGAAGGTGCATTCCTTACTGGTAAAACCTGGAATATTCCTGATAATGCTGAAAAGCCGGAAAGAACAAAAAGAAAATCCAGTAAACCTGAAACTTTATTGGATATTTTGAAGCGTGAAAAAGACAGTAAACACCACGGCGGTATTTATCATAAAACACAGATTGATTTGACATATAACTCAAACCATATTGAAGGCAGCCGTCTTACACACGACCAGACCCGTTACATCTTTGAAACAAATACTATCGGTATTGAAAATGAAGTGGTAAACGTGGACGATGTAATCGAAACAACAAATCATTTCCGTTGTATTGATATGATTATTGATAACGCCAAAGGTGCTCTGACAGAGAAATTTATAAAAGAACTTCACAAAGCGCTTAAAACAGGTACAACTGATTCCCGCAAAGATTGGTTTGCTGTTGGTGATTATAAAAAAGTTCCAAACGAAGTTGGCGGTATGGAAACAATATTACCGGAAAATGTGTCAGACCATATCAAACAGCTTCTGTCAGAATATAACGGTAAAGAAAATAAAACTTTTGATGATATCCTTGATTTTCATGTTAAGTTTGAACGTATACACCCGTTCCAGGATGGTAATGGACGTATAGGCAGACTGATTATGTTCAAGGAATGTCTGAAACATAATATTGTTCCGTTTATCATCGAAGATAATCTGAAGATGTACTACTATCGAGGGTGAAGCAGTTACCAGCTGCAGATTGCAGAGCCGGTTATCCTTCTTATTTCCGTTTATGTGGTCTAATTGGAAACCGACCGGAATCGGACC
>JAFVPG010000354.1 GCA_017505415.1 Lentisphaeria bacterium
AACAAAAGTTTCACGCCGACCGTGAAAAAACTGCATATCCCGAACCAGTTCAGCCAGACAAGCAAGGTTATGATTACCCACCAATCCCACCGGAATCCTGATGCCGGGCCAAGAATGGTCAGAGGCAGGCCTACAATGTAAAATCCGGCGTGTGCTTCGCTCTGGGGCGGCAGCAACGCCCCCCCCAGAAGCAGCAGAGCGATCAATGCTGTGATCATGAGCCGTTTCAAAAAAGATTTACGATATTTATGGACGTCTTTGATCAGCATAATTACAGCTGAAATGATTCCCGCGATGGGAATAACACACAAGACATACAGCAAACTGACAATATCCATAAAAATCAAAACTCCTTCAGAACGACAAGCCACAACATAATATAACACCTGCAAATAAAATTTCAAATTGCAGATTTACTTTACTTCAGTAAAGTACCCGGATGGGTGAAATTGGGATTTTTACAGAACTTTTTCAAGTTCTCAACTTGTAAAATTTGTCCATTGGAACTATCTTATTGCATGAGTACATTGTTTGCCTGTGTGATGTTCCGGAGAAATTTTCATGTCAAAGATAAAACTGAATATAAAATTGAATCGCGCGATTCACTCAAGAGAAGAATTTGAAGAAATGCAACGGCTTATGAGTGCCTACGCTTTAGTCACAAGCAAGCGTTCCGGAAAAATACTTCTTGTTTTGAGTAAATATTCAAAAGCATCGTTGCATTGGTCAGACATTGCCTTTTCTCTTTTATGGTTCGCTCTTATAATGCCTATTCCCATCAGTAAATGGATCTGCTTTCCGCTGGCAACAGTTGCGACGGTTATAATGATTGCCGGATTGTCCGCTTTGCGCAAAAGATACCGCAAAAAATGTCAATCCCATCCGTTGATGGTTTTGGACCCGCAGAAGAAAACGATTGCGTTTTACCGTTTCAAAAGTGTTTCTTTTTTTCAAATGTCGGGCCGTTTCAAGGAATTCAAATTCAGCGATATTGTTAAAACCCAACTTCAATATACCTACCGGATCATGAATCCGGACGAAAAAGATGTATCTATTTATTCGCAATGCTGTCTTTTCAGCATTTTTACTCAAGACAGCGAAGGCAATCCTGTGCAGAATATGATTTTTGCAACTTATGACGGTTGGTCTATCTGTAAAAAAATTGCCAATCTGCTTAAAGAATGTGGCAATATTCCACTTGATGTCCAACGTGGTTCCGGGATGGACCAGTATCGGTGAAGGGAAGGGTCGTAATGAAGGAATTTCTGCTGATAATCAAATCTCTTGCATCTGTTCCGCTGATACTGCTTGACCTTGCAGCTTTTCCTGTGGGTATATTTTGCTTGTATGGCGGTCCCGATGGCAATCCGCTTTGTGCTGAAGCTATTATTGGAGGTGCAGCAGGAATTGGTGGCGCGGCAATAACCGCCTTGCTTACGCTTGCGATTTGGCGTTTTGAAAAAGGATTAGTTTTGACCTCTCTTATCCTGCATGAAGCTGTGTCGTTTTTATTTTTTGTCATTATGTGCATTGCAATGATTTCCAGTAAGGCGGTTTCGCCAATCATAGCGCATTCCATTGTCTTATTGATACTTGTTGCTGGAGGCTATGGCATTTTCAAAACCGCAAAAGCAATAAAAGCGGAGGACGATAAATGAAACTCTCTGACAAACAAAAGGCTTTTTTTAAGATTTTTCTGTGCTTATGTACATACAGTGTATTTATATTTCTTGCCGGATGTTCTTACGGTTCAAATATGACATGTTCGATTTTATCTTTGAAAAGCGGACACACGGTCACGATTCAAAAAAAATTTCATGATATGAGACTTAATTTTTTGGAATCCTGCAGCGGTGAAGATTCTTTCTTTTTAATAACAGGAGATCCGGAAAAGAAACATTGCTATATCATGCAATACAATATGCAGGGAGAAAAACACCGGGAATACAAACTGCCTTTTTTTACTCATTCGATATTAACTTATGGCGGCGATCCGCAATGTGCTTTTTATCCTGCTCAAAAGCGCATTTTCCATGTAGAAAATGTGAGTAAAGAACCCCAAATATCCCAAGATAGACTCTATTATTACGACCTTGATTCAGGCACAAAAGGAATGATTTCCGGCATAGATGGGAAAGATTTTGCAATAACAGGTCTTTATGTTTTAGACGAAAATCTTTTATTGGTGAATTCGTCTTGTAATACTGCCAGAAAGGGATTTTTATATCTTGTCAACATAAAAGAAAAAAAGCTTGCAGCAATGCGGGAAATCCCGTCCCCGGCACAAGTAGCCGTAAATATTCCATTGTCTCAATTTTCAGTCTTCCAAGCATACAATAAAAAAATAGATGTATATGATTTAAGAACTTTGAAACATCTTTTTGCAATTCCGGAATGCCCTGATTTATATGTTACCAATTGTGCGTTTTCCCCGTCCGGGAATGTCATGCTGCAAGGAGGATTTGGTAATGACCGGAAAGAAATATGCTTGTTTGTCGCCCGCAACAATCGTTGGGAGTTTGCCGGACGCATATTTGGTGTGTCAACAAAAGAGTATTTCATCCTTGATCCGAATTTTTATTCTGATCAAATTATATTGTTCCTACTGTCAAACCCAAACAGATCAACTCCGAAGCAATTGTGTTTTTTCGATTTGCGGGAAAAGAAAATTGTCAAGAAATACCCGGCTCCGGTATGGGGATACAGTAAACGTCAAGGCGATTATTTGATTTGGGAAGACTGAAAAATGAATCTGTCTGATAAACAAAAGGCATTTTTGAAGAAACTTTCCGGCTGGCTTCCGCGGCTTGCCGGATGGGTGCTTTTGCTGTATATGCTTTTGCTTGCTCAATC
>JAFVPG010000355.1 GCA_017505415.1 Lentisphaeria bacterium
ACTAAAAATTTATACAAAAAAACAGGGGTATTGCATCCATTTACGAGTTTTTGCAACACACCCATGATTAAGATATTATCTTCTTTTTTGAAATCAAAACTTCAAAAGAGAAAATTCTGAACTCTTACAATTTCATTGTCTGATTGGGAACAGTCGACATATCTTCTTTGAATTCGTCAATAGGAATCAATTCCATACGTTCATACCATACAGCTTCATCTTTGCCGACGGTGGAATCCATCCAGTACATACCGGTTGAAGCAGGCTGAACAAATTTAACTTTACCGAGATTTATCCAGCGGTATTCGCCTTTTTTGTCCTCCTCGGTAAATTTGCCGTGGAAAATCGGCTGACCTTTGAAACCGCCGCCGTGATGAAATGCACAAAACGCAAACATTTTTTTGCCGGGTTCAACTTTTTTGACTTCAGGACGGACACGCAAGCGGACGACATAAGTTTTGCCGGGAACAAGATAGTCAATAAAACGGGCATAATTCCACTGGATACCCCACGGCTTTTTCCCGATATGGCGGGAAGATTTGCCTTTGACAGCTTTTGCATCATCGAGATAAGCGGAAAGTCCGTTCACAACCAGAGGACGCCAGATGGTAACTGAATTTTTTGAATATTCACTTGCATGACGTTCACGATTGGCAAAATTGATTTTGCCTTCACAGCGCTGAACAAATTTTTCTTTTTTGATGGAAGCATTTTCAGGAACATATTCAAGCATGGCTTTAAGTTTTTCAAGATTTGCCTTGTACTTGTCAATGCCGTAAACCTGAGCGTTGCCGTTGAGTTCCATTTTCAGATAAACGGCATATTCACGGGCAATTCGACCTTTCAAAGTTTCATCGCCTTCAGCTTTTTTCAATGCAGATTCAAAAAGCTGCTGCATTTTGGCACGTTCTTCAACAGTGTAAGAAAGCATAGTACCTTCAGGCTGTTTATCATAAGCGGCTTTGAATCTCTGCCATGCCTTACGGGTAAGTGCGACATACTCTGCGATTTCCGGTGCGGCTTTGCCGTAATAAGCATTGATAAATTCTGCAATCAACGCTTCCATATCAGCATTGGGATTCCACATGAGCTGGGCATAAACCCATTTTTTAAGCGGAGTAAGTGAAGCCCCGCCGGTGGAACAGTCAGCAAAATATCCCATAACGCCCTGACTGACAAGATATTTCAAACTGTCACGCATCTGGTCAAAGTTGGGATAAGGCATTTCGTTACGTTCAAGATAGTCCCAGAAGATTATCTTTTTACCGCCGTCACGGAGATTTTTGACAGTTTTGTTGATATTGGCGATTTCTCCGAGCGGCAGAAGCATTTTGATGGCATTGTAACGGTCACCGATGGGAGCAAGGAAAATTGCGACATTGGGATGAGCTGGAATCTTGCTGTTATCAAGTTTTGAGCCGTAAACAAGTGTGGTAATCAATGCTTCGGGATTTTCCTTGACAAGTAATTCAGCAACTTTATTGGCAAGCATAAGCTGAACGTCATAAGAGCCGTATTTTTTCAAAACAGGAGCGCAGTTTTCACATTCGCACTGAGTGGCTGAACCGTCATTGACAGAAACACTGAAATAACAGGCATCAGGATTGATTCGCATCTGTTCTTTGATACCTTCAAGCATAATTTTCGGAACATCAGGATTGGTATAACAGACTGCGCCGTATTCTGCATGCTGTTTAACACGTTTACCGTTCTGCAATGCAAAGTATTCAGGATGGTCTTTGTAATATTTTTTGGGAGATACCAAACGGGCGTAAGTATGAATAAACAAGTTTGAATTCAGACATGCACCTGAATTTTCCGGCATGTCTTCATGCCATGAAATCGGTGCATGACGCAGCCAGAGTACACTGTTGCGGTCAGCTTTATTACCATACATATACATACATTCACGGATCTGGAACGGCGGAGTGTAATCGCGCGGAGTAACTGTAAGTTCTTTGCCTTTAAGATTGGGAACGACTGTCAAGCCGGGTTCTTTGTGTTTTTTGATATTGGTGTAAGGTTCAGCATAGTAACGGACGTCCAAATCCTCCTGCAAAAAAGTAATAACGCCGTTCAACGGTCCGGGAAAACCGCCGCGGATAAAAACATTATTATCTTTGACCTTAAAACTGTAACTCTGCGGAGCAAGTTTATCAGTAAATTTATTTTCAGCGGCAAAGCGTGTCTCACCGACACTGATATAATTACCTTTGATATTGCCTTTATCAAATTTTATAGTTGCCGGGACTTTGCAGAGTTTTTCCAGATATACAGCCAGAATATTAGCTGCATATTTTTCCTGCATCGTGGCCTTGCGCGGGATGACAATAGTATAATCCTGAATCTTTGCCAGCTTCAACGGCGCTGCAAAAACAAAAGAAATACTTGCCAACAACATCAATACTAATGCTTTTTTCATTGTTTTTCCTTTAAAATAAAAGAGATTGAGAAGTTAAAAAAATATAAAAGTTTTTGTGAAAATGATTGAGAGTTTTTCATACCTTAAACTTTTTGACATGATCGAGAGCGGCGGCGAGACTCATAGTGGCAGTACCGATTGAGATGTCGCAGATACCGTAAAAGAGGCGGATCTCGTCACCGGTAACGACATTGGCACAAGGGAAGATACAGCCGGGGTAAGGGCCGTTGAGTTCGAGTTCGCCTTCGGGTTCCATGAT
>JAFVPG010000356.1 GCA_017505415.1 Lentisphaeria bacterium
AAATATCACGCATAAAATTGAAAAGAAGTAAAAGAAACTCTAACTTATATTATCTTTCCAATAAACATCTTCAAAACTCAAAACAAGGAGATCATTATGAAAAAATTCTGTTGGTTCACTCTGATTGAACTTCTGGTCGTAATCGCCATCATTGCAATCCTTGCCGGTATGCTGCTGCCAGCCCTGAATCGGGCGAGAGAAATGGGCAGACGTTCTGTCTGCGCTTCAAATATGCGTCAAGCCGGGATGATAACTGTTTTCTATGCAGAAGACAACAATTCATGGGCTGTAGGTGACAGTTACAGAGAATTCGGTACCGGCTCAAAAAAAACATGGTTTCAATTTTTGAAAAATTCCGATTATATTCCTCAAAAATATCAGGCATGGGGAACTCCTAAATCAAATTCTATTTACTATTGTCCTTCAGGCAAAGATGTTTCTTCAAATTATCCGGGTACTCATTTCGGCATGACATGCAATATGGTGCAACTCAGCAAAGGAAGTGACAAATACAACTCTTACGGCAATCAAGCAAGCAAGGGTGCAGGCAAACAGACATGGCAGATGTATCAGGGCTTGCTGAATCTCGGCACTCTTGACCGTCCGTCTGCCATCGCCCAAATGTCTGATGCTATGGACAACAACTACAATATCGCATGGGCAAGAGAAAGTGAACTTATTGAAACAGCGTTCCGTCACAGCAAAACCTGTAATTATCTCATGTGGGACAATCATGTTGAATCTGCCGACATGAAAAAAGTTTCTTTATTCAAAATAGCAGATGAAGCCGCTGCATGGAAATGGCCGTGGTGGTAATAAAAATAAGATATAATATAAAAATTTATACATACAATAACAATATATAAGGATTTATTACTATGAATAAAATTTTACCATTTCTCAGTATTATACTTTGCGGCCTTGCACTCCAAGCAGTAGAAATAAATTGTACTTTTGACAAAAAATTACCCCCCGGAGTAACAGTTAATGGAACAATTCAACAGGAAAATGGAGTTTTTGTCAAAGTAAATAATAAAAATTATGTGGCAGCAACAATAGCTTTCAATGGGGAAGAGAATACCGCCGGTACTCTGGAACTTGACCTTGCAACTTTCGGCACTCCTCAGACCCGGCTCGGAATAATTTTGTATCGCCGGGCAGAGAACAAAAAACTTGTTCCGGTATCCACTCTAACCTGGATGAAAGTTATTCCAAGTGAAAGTTTCGGTCAGATGACCTTCAAATTCGCACCCGGTACGTTTCAAAAAAATACTGAATATCAAATATATTTATTCCGTGCCAATCAGAAAGGTACTCTGAAAATCCGGAAAATATCTTTCAAAACTCAGAAAATCGGTCATTCTATAACCATGAATTACAAAAAGACTCCGGATCTCGTAGGACCTCTGGCAGCCGGACCTTCAGGCAAACCGGATTTCCATATTCAAATCACCGGAGTCAATCCGGCAAAAAGCATTAAAGAAATCGTTGTCACCCGTCCGGGATGCCGCTGGGTATCCGGCGATGATGTAAAAAAAAATTACTGGATGCTTCAATATTACGATTCCTCAGACTTTCCCGCACGCAAAAATCCTAAAAACAATTTCAACGGTACTCTGCACAAAAATCTGAGCTGTATTGATATGGTTTTTGAAAGTGTCAATCCGCCGGTTTCTGATTTTCTCTGCGAAGTTTTTTATTCAGATGGAACTGTTGACTCATGGAAATATGAAGTAAAAAAAGAATCTTCATCTCCTGTGCCGCTGGCTTTTGAAAAAAATATTCTGCATATCAACAACAGTCATTCCATTCCTGCAAGCTGGAAACAGCCGCAAGTCTCCGGCAGAAGTTTTCATTCCCTCTTGAGCGACAAAGAAAATCTGAAAGATGGACTTATCATGCAGGGGAAGGCTCACCGGCGTTTGTGGAGTCCCGGCTGGTTTCTCCCGTATGCAGGCCATAACCGCAAACCAGCAAAATCTCAGGTTGAAAAATTTTGTAAAACAGCTTCCCGTGCCGCTTTGCGTGAAATACAGCTTTTTGATGAAAACGGCAAAAATATTGCCGCTCAAGCAGTAATTTCCGGAGAATGTGAATCTCCTTGGCTGGACTTGAAAAAAGCCATTGACAATGATATATCTCTTGACAGTGCCGCAAAAGCTGCCGAACCTTCCATTAACCGCCAGCAATCAGGTACAATAACTCTTTCTTTCGACAAGCCGATAAAAATATCAAAAGCTGTTTTGTATCACGGCTGCCGCAACGGCAATGCGGCAGGATGGATCGCAAATGATTTTGTACTTGAAAGTCTTGTTGACAACAAATATCAGACAATCGAAAATTGCAATATAAAAAATAACAAAAACGAACGCACTGAACATACATTCTCCAATCTGACCACTAATTCTTTGCGGTTGCGGATAACAAAACCGAACACTCTTATTGATTTCGGTAAATTTGACTGGTCTTTCAACAATAAATATCTTAATATTGCCAAAGCTGACACTGTACCTGATGATGTTACTTTTCATTTCTGGTATCTCGGTCATGATTCCACTATTTATTTTGCATTACCGGAAAAAGATTATACTCCTCCCGGAATCGAAGAGTTCAAAAAATGGCATGCTGCACATCCCAATTTTATGGGATTTCAGATCACTGAGTTTGATAATGACTTGCGTCATACTCACGGCTGGGGGCAGTATCGTGATTACAGAGATGCAATAAACAGTTACAATTTTGCCAGCAAAAATTTTGTTGTCCGCCGCCCTCTCCTTAAATTACCGGATTCTCGTCAGGAAGCATTGAAACAGTATGAAGATATTTTCAAACTCTATCAACGTATGATGTTCGGAGCTGCGGCAAACTTCAGTGAAGTCAGCATTTGGCATCATCAGCCTATGGCATGGGGGGCAATTTCTACTGTTATGGAATGTTTCGGCGGCGGTTGTCCTGTTTTTTCATCCCAGATAGCAGCGGCACGCGGAGCTTCCCGTCAATTCGGCAACAAACCATGGGGCTGTTACTTTGCAACTTATCTCGGCAACGGTTATTTGAATTATCTCAAAAAAGGCAAAGTTTACGGACCTGATTGCGGAAAATCTGTTTCCCTATACCGCCGCCAGAATTATTACAATTATCTCTCAGGTGCATCATTCGCAGATTTTGAACATCCGGACATCGCATTTGTCAAGGAAAAAACTGTCAAAGGCAAAGAACCTGTTCTCTCTCCGCATGGCAAAGCCGTTCTGGAAGTCGCAGAATTTGCACGCAACGACAAAGAACGCGGCGATGTTTATACTCCAATCGCACTGCTGCTTGATTTCGCACATGGCTGGGACAGTCATGAAAGCCGCAAAGTCTGGTACGGCATGTTCAAACCTGTTCAGGCAGACAGAAATATTGACGTATGGATGAAAGGTATTTTCGGCAATTCAGAATTGCATGAAGAAGGCTACGGCTGCAATATGAGTCAGACCGGCTTCAGCGGACTTGTCGATATTCTGGTGTTGAACCCGCCGCAAGGTCCCGCTCAAAATCTGAAAGATTATCCGGCTGCAATCGTTGCCGGTAATATAAAATGGAATGCCTCTATTATCAATGCGGTAAAAAAATATGTTTCGGACGGTGGCATCCTTGTAATAAATTCAGAACAATTACCGAAAGATTTCAACAGTGAATTCACCGGAGTGGAATTTTCCGGCAAAACAGCCAAAGACAAAACAATTGTAACCACTCAAGGAGAAAAACTGTCAGAAAACGAAATTCCGTATGAATATCATATCGTAAAATCAAAAGGTGCTGAAAAACTGCTGCAAACATCTGCCGGCAACGCTCTGGCAACCGTTTTTGATTACGGCAAAGGCAAGGTTATACTGACTTTGCAAAAATATCTTATTGAAGATCCTGCTACAGCAGGTGCCAAAAAAGGTTTATCAACAGTTCATTATCTTCTGTCTATGCTCAGACATGAACTTCTGCCATTCACAATCTCCGGCGACAGTCCTGCTGAAGTGGTTGTGAACCGTCTGAAAAACGGATGGCGTATTTCCCTTCTGAACAATCGCGGTGTTTATAAACAACCATTGACAGCTCCGATTGTCAATAACAATGAAAAAACTGTTCAGACAATAACATTCCCGCAGGAATTTAAATTTGCCGATGAACGTATAACAAATAAAAAACTTGCAGTTAAAAATAAAAACGGAAAAAATCAAATTGATTTAACGATCCCCGCAGGAGATTTAACTGTCATTGATATTGTTTCCAAACAATAAGATTTATGAGATTAAGACAGAAAAAATGATACCATATTTCAAATTTAATGAATCAGCCCCGGATTCAATAAAAGCAACGGGGCATTTGCTGGATTTTCTGAAACGTCAGCAAAAAGGCCTTTCAGGTCACAGCGAAATGCAAGGCTTTCCTTTCAACAGTGCCATGTGGAACGGAGGTATTGACAGAATTATAAAAGAATCTGTCATTTATGGAGATGCGGCAACAGAAACGCCGCGGCAGGAGCAGTGGTGGCCATATGAACAATCCGCATATTTGATTGACGGATTGCTCCGTCTGGCTATTCTGCTTGATGACAAAAAACTTTTCCGCAAAGCGGCAGATAATATTGATTATGTGCTTGCTCATCCGGATAAAGATGGAAAACTGGGACGCTGCTACGGAGAAATGGAATCGGAATGGCCATTAGCCGTTCTGCTGAGAGCATTAAACTGCTACTCCCTGTACAGCAAATCTTCAAATACAGATAATATCATACTCAAACATTTTGAAGCATTATCCATTTCCGACCTTGCTGAAGGCTTCAGGCATATAAACAACATTGAAACCATGCTTCAAACTGCTTGCCGTCATAACCGGCAGGACCTGATAAAAAAAGCAGAAGAAGCATATCTTCAGCATGACAAACGCTGTATTGCTGATAAACATGAAGAATTGGAACTTAATTGGAGTAAATTAACTGAAAATAACGAATTTTCAATACACGGAGTCTCTTTTTCTGAATCAGTCAAACTGCCGGCAATCCTTTTCGGAGCAACCGGCAAAAAACATTATCTTGAAAAAGCAGAAGCTGCTCTTGAAAGAATTATTGCACGACATGAACAACTGCCCGGCATAATAAGTTCCAATGAATATCTTTCAGGCAATGATCCATTGCAGGGATATGAAACATGTGTAATAACAGATTTCACATGGGCTCTCGGTTTTTTTTTGATGGCATCAGGTGACGGAAAATATGCAGACCGCATTGAGAAAATAATTTACAATGCGCTTCCGGGATCAGTTTTGAAAGATTTTTCTGCCCTCGCCTATTTTGCATCTCCCAATCAAACTGTTGCCGCTCCATGGAGCAGTCACAATTATTATTATCGCGGCGGAGCATGTTTCAATCAATACCGCCCGGATCACAGTGCGCAATGCTGTCCGGGCAATGTACATCGTGCAATGCCCAATTTTGCCATGCGTCTTTTTATGCTTGATAATAATGAAAATCCGGTTGCGGCGCTCTATGCTCCCGGCATATTCACACACCGTAAATGCATAATCGAAACAAAAACAAATTATCCGTTTGAGGACAATATCTGTTTTGATATTGACGTTATAAACAATGAAGAAATTGATTTTACTTTCCGCATTCCTGCATGGTGTGATAATCCGCAAATCAAACTGAACGGCAAAGAAATAACTTCTCTCCCAATTCAAAAAGGTTTTGCCGTACTTAAAGGACTTACCGGGAAAAAACGTCTTGAATTATACTTGCCGTCTCAGGCAAAAATAAAATCCCGCAACAATTATATGTGGGTGGAACGTGGAACATTACTTTTTGCCTTGCCGGTAAAACAAAAAATCAAAAAAGAATTTGCAGGTCGTTTTTCTCCACGAATAATCACTCCCGCAGAAAAATGGAATTATACCATAAATAAAAATTCCTCAATCACTGTAAAACAGAAAAAAAATACCGCAAATTCCTATTTTTGGGAAGATCCGCCTCTGCAACTGAAATTAAAAGGCTGTCAGATAACCAACTTTGACAGTCTTGCAAACGGGAGATATACTCCGGATATTCCGCTTTATTCTGAACGTTACGGCAAAAGCAAAGATTTAATTCTCATTCCTTACGGTTGTACTGAATTGCGTATAAGTGCTTTTCCTGATGCAGTCAAACGCACCCCATGTCATATTTATCAGGCACTTGGCGGCAAAGCATTCAAATACGGAGATATTGAACCTGCTGAAAATCTTCTGCCAATTGACATATTACAACTTCAGGCAAAAGAACTTGAAGTTGCGAAAGATGGTGCATATAATCTGCTGCAAAATTACGGAGATATTGAAGACGGAGTTGTGCCTGTATTTCTGCGTTTCAGGGCAGAACATGACGGAGAAGCGATATTTGCAGTAAGTGCATCAACTTGCGGAGATTGTTTTGTAAACGGTCAAAAAACATTTCATATCCCTTATCCATTTAATGCGGAATATATGATGCCGTTATGGTTCAAAGCTTACGTCAGCCGTGGATATAATACTCTGACGATAAAAGTGCGCCGTGGTTACAAATATTTTCAATATCGCAACGACTGGCGTGTTAAAGCCGATATTTTTCAATAAATAAAAATTCTGTTTACAAACTGTAGACTGATTTTTTTACAACAGGTGCGCACCGGTGCAATATTACGCCGGTGCGTACCTCTCTGCTGATGTCATGTATTATCAAATACCCAATCTGTTTTTTCAAATATCAGTCAATATTCCTCTCCTGTACCATAAACATTTTTATAAATTTATGCATAAAATATTATTATATAATTATTTTATTATTAAAGAGTTATATTTTTTGATATTAAATATCATGCATAAATTTGCAAATCTCATTACAATGATTTATATTAAATACAGTGGTTGTATTCACCCGAAAAACAAGGAGGTATTTATGAAAAACAGTCGTTGGTTCACTCTGATTGAACTTTTGGTCGTAATCGCAATCATCGCAATCCTCGCAGGTATGCTCATGCCAGCTCTCAACAAAGCCCGTATGCGTGCCAGACTTGCATCATGTACCGGCAACATGCATCAGATTGCAATCGCCTTTGCCGGTTATGAAGCTGACAATCAGCGTTTGCCGCCGGGAATGATTTATCCGCAAAACGAAGATTATTATACAGCTGAAGCATGGACCACTCTCCTCTTCGGTCAGAAAAAAGCCAACGGCAAATGGACAGATTCTATAAGTCACTGGAAATTCATGATGTGCCCGGGTGATCCCAATGTCAAAGGCAAAAATTATCCCGTACAGAGTTACTGGGCATGCCGTCAAACTCTCGGTTATATCCAGAAAGACGGAACATACTACAAAGAAGGCGATACCAACGGCTGGCAGTCTTTGAAAGGCAGACTTGACAAAGGTTTCAAAACACCTTCTCATACATTGGTTATCACAGACTTTTCACAACCTTCTGCCCGTTGCGACGCTCCTACTCAAGGCTCAGTTGAGAACAATATGATTTATTACACAAACAACGGCTCCAACGGTTTTGTCAAACTCGGATACCGTGACATCAATGCCAACCATATCACCGGCGCAAACAACCTCATGGGGGACGGGCATATTGATTTTATTGACTATAACAAATTCCCCAGTATCACCAGCGGCTCCAACAGCTATCAGGCAATGTACTGGCTGAATCATAAAGCATTTGCATGGTAATAACTGGAGAGAAAAAAATGAAAAGCAAATTTGTATTTCTGCTGTTGTTTGCACTCCTCTGTCAGCTCAGTGCATTCGATTTTGCCAAAGACGGCAAAGCACTCTGCTCCATTGCCGTTCCGGAAAAACTCTCCGACCTTGAAATCATTGCCCGTGATGACCTCGTAAATACCCTCGAAAAAATAACCGGTGCAAAATTTCAGGTCGTTACAGAAAAAAATGCAAAATCTCCCGCCATTTATCTCGGCTTTACCGAATTTGCACGCCAAAATAATATAGACAGAAAAAAACTCAAAGATGAAGAATGGGTCATAAAAACTGTCGGCAAAGATCTTATTCTTACCGGCGGCGGCATTGTCGGTCCTTATTATGCAGTTCAAGCTCTGCTCCGCAAAATGGGTTACTACATGATCCACATGGATCAGGAAGTCATCCCTTCCATTAAAAACCTTTCATTAAATAACATTGATGAACAGAAAAAACCCGTTTTTGACGGCAGACAAATTTATGACGGCTATCCTGATGACGCATTTTTCAACGGTTCAACTTATGAAAAAATGCGCGATTACAACATGTGGCTGCTGCGCAATCTCATGAATGGTTACGGTCAGAATGCCTGCCGCATCCGTCCCTATTACATCGGCAGCAAAATAAATATTTTCCAATTCCCGTTTTTCCATTCTCTCATGGCTTTTGTTCCGGTTGAAAAATATTTCAAGACCCATCCGGAATACTACTCAATGGATTCTGAAGGCAAACGTGTCAAACCGCGTTCAGCAGGTATGGGCGGATGTCTTTGCATGTCAAATCCTGAAGTTGCAGAAGTTACAGCTCAAAATATGCTCGAAATGATCCGCAAAGACCGTAAACTCATGTCGGAAGATTTCTGTCCGAAAATTTATGACCTCTCTCTGCTGGACAATTTTCCCTATATCTGCTACTGCCCGAACTGTAAAAAATTCGTTGCCGAAAACGGCGGCAAAAATGGCGGTGAAACATCTCTCATGCTCTTTTATTCCAATAAAGTGGCTGAAATCGTCGGCAAAGAATTTCCCGATGTGACCATCCGCATTTTCGCTTATTCATGCTGTCAGAAACCGAGTCCCGTTTTCAAACCGGCAAAAAATATCATGGTTCAGTACTGTGACCTTTTCTCGCACGGCGATGCTTACCGTCCTCTGACACATAAATTCAACAAACAGTCCTACAATTACCTCAAAGCATGGAGCAAAACAGGTGTTCCGCTGATGGTTTGGGATTACTGGAATCTGGTCGCGGGAGGTACACACCGTCCTGATACAGTCCTTGATACCATTCAGCCGGATATGAAGCTTTTCCGAGATCTCGGAGTTTCCTGTCTTTTTATTGAATGCAGCAGACAGAAATTCTGTCCGCAGACTTTTATTGATTTGCAGTATTTCATCGGCGCACAGCTCATGATCGATCCGGATCAGGACGTTGAAAAACTGGTCGATATTTTTATTAAAGGTTACTACGGTGAAAAAGCTGCTCCGGTGATCCGCAAATATCTCGATGAACTCCGTGCAGGTGCCAAAGCTCACCCGACATTGCAAATTTCAATCCGCATTGAACGCTGGAAATATCTGACTGATGAATTTTGTGTACGCTGGTACAAAGCTCTCACTGAAGCAGAAAATATGTACCCTGCAAATTCTCCGTACCGTCAGAGAATTTCTGCATGCAAACTTTCTCTCATGTGGTTCGTCTGCCTTGCTCAAAGCTCTTACCGCAAAGCATTTGCTGACGCCGGAATCACCATGAAAGCTCTCAAAAACGAGTGTTACAGTGCTGCAAAAAATTATCTCCACAGATATAATTTCAACCGTACTGCAAGACGCTATGACAAAAAACTTGATGCCGAATGGGAAATGGTTGCCGCCGAAATCCCCGTTCCGGAACTTTTCAAAAATGTTCCCGAAGACCGTTTGCGTGTTCTCGGTTATCCTCTCTATCGCAAAGTTCCCGGAACATACAATTCCGATACAGTTATGGACAAAGATGCCATCTGCGGCAAAGCTCTCAAATCTGCCAATAAACTCAGTGGTTATCATGGAGCAGGCAAAATTTATGTTACCTCCAACGGTCATAAATACTGGACAACCGGTTTCTATCTTGCCAATGTCGGTTCACCCGGCAGCTGTGAACTGGTTGTCAAAGAAGTTCCGCAGGACGAAAAATATCACTGGTTCCGCATTCCCGGTGTGCTGGATATGAATTCCCTCTCCTATTTCTGGGGACATGGCTGGGGTATCCAGATGAATATCAGTCATGTTTATGTCGTTGCTGACGGAGTTTCTCCCGTCAACAAATGGCAGGCATGGTTCAGAGCCAAATTCACCGGTCCCGCATACGTCAAAGGTTCAAAAAAGGATAACGCCATCTACATTGATACTGTTGTCCTGACCCGTCCGGATGAACCGGCACTTGCAAAATATCCGGCAAGCGGATTGATAAAATAAGGAGCTTTTTGAAAATGAAAAAATTTGTTATATTTTTATTATCTGTCATCTCTTTTGTACTCTGCGCCGGAGAAAAGACTGTTTTTGAAGCAAAATCAATCTCTGACTGGGGCGATGCAGTCCGCAAAACAACTTTTCACGATGGCGTTTTTGATACCGGCATGGATCAGTTTGTCGTTATCTCCAAACAGCCAATAAAAATACAGCCGGGCAAAGAATATACTCTTTCCGGAGATTTCAAGCTCAAGCCTTATGCCCCTTTCAGCAACATTTATTTCGGTCTTGATGTTTATGATGCAGCCGGCAAAGGAATCAAACGTCTGTACATCGGCAAAAGCCCATACAATGACCGTGTTGCTCCCGGCAATAATCAGCAGGTGCGTAATTTCTGGCTGACTTTCAGCGGCAGTATCAAAGCAGAGGCTTTTCCGAAAAATGCCGCTTTTTTCAAAGTTATAATCCACCAGTTTGAAAACTATATCGTAGACATGTATTTCAAAAATATCAGAGTTACAGAAAAATAATTACGACCGCTTCACTTCAAACAACAATACGACTTTCCTGCTGCTTTCGCCGTTATGCAGCATATCGTACAGAAAGAAAAACAAAAAATGAAAAACTGTAAGCCAATACATCTTAATCTTGATCCGGGGCCGGAATACGATACAAAATTCCGTTTCTGGCAAGGATGTCCGACCATTCTCAGAACAAAAGGCGGTCGCATTTATGCAGCATGGTATTCCGGAGGTGTCGGAGAACCGGATCTGGAAAATTATAATCTCCTTATCCGCAGCGATGATGACGGCTGGACATGGACTGAACCAATCGTAACTGTTGCAAGTGAACCGGACCAGGGATTTGTTGCTATTGATATTCAGCTCTGGCTTGATCCTTTGCAC
>JAFVPG010000357.1 GCA_017505415.1 Lentisphaeria bacterium
CTCTGGTCCCCGGCAGTGTATTGTTATTGTGTTTTCTGATGTTGATAGGCGGCGCTCCCGGTTCTACTGCGGGGGGGATGAAAGTTACGACATTTGCATTGGTAATGGCGGCAATTTACAATACATTCTGCGGTAATGAAAAGGTTCTGATCTTTAAGCGTAAAATTGCCACCGGCACAGTTTTGAAAGCATTCACCATTGCTGTAACTTTTATTGTTTTGAGTGCGGTCGGGGCCGGAATTTTTCAGGGAATGACTACCGCAAATATGCAGAAGGTTATGTTTGAAGTCATTTCCGCTCTGGGAACGGTTGGTATGTCACTCGGCATGAATGAGCATTATACTGAACATGGAAAACTTTTCATTATATTTTATATGTTTATAGGCAGGATAGGACCTTTGACATTGCTGGCATTTCTGCTGGGCAGGGAACGCAAGTCCAAGTTGATTTATCCGGAGGAAAAAATCATTATCGGTTGAGCAAAAAGGAAAGGATTTATATATTATGCGCGGAAATTATGCTGTATTCGGATTGGGATCTTTCGGTTCAAAACTTGCTCTTGAACTCAGTAGAGCCAAAAACAATGTTGTTGTCGTCGACGTTGATCCGCAGAAAGTTAATGACTGCCGGGAATATGTTTCCGAAGCAATAGTGGCTGATGTAAGTAATGAAGATGTGATAAAAGAGCTTAATATCAGTAAATTTGATGCTGTTATTCTGGGAATGAGTTCTCATTTTGAAGATCAGATACTTTCGTTGACATTGCTGAAACAGGAGGGTGTGCAGAAGGTTTATGCCAAAGCAAATAATGTTATTCAGGAACGTATTCTTTACCGTCTCGGAGCTGATGAGATAATTCAACCGGAACAGGATGTTGCGGAACGTCTCTGCCGCCGTCTGACTCTGGATAATATTTCTGATATGTTTGAATTCAAGGGGTCTGCGATAGCAGAGGTTACAGTTCCGGCGGAACTTGCGGGAAAAAGTCTGCGTCAGCTTGATTTGCGCAACCGTTATCATATTACTATCCTTCTGATGCGTAAACCCGGAGGTTCTGAGGAAGATATTTGGAGTCCGGATGTGATTTTGGAGAAAGGTGATCTTTTGACAGTTTTCGGCAGTAAACGTTCAATCGTTGAACTTTTTGAAATGTGATATGATACTTGAAAATGAAATCCTGAAACTGCCGGTAACGGAGGTTTTTGACGATTTGAGCGCGGTTCTTGCCAGAGGAAAAAACGCAGTCTTGAAAGCACCGCCTGGAAGCGGTAAAAGTACTGCACTTGCTGCGCTTTTTCTTGAAAACGATACTTTTCACGGCAAAAAAATTCTGATGCTTGAACCCCGGCGTATTGCATGCATGATGGTTGCGGAACGCATCGCTTATTTGCTGGGCGAAAAAGTCGGAGAGTCAGTCGGATACCGCATGCGCGGAGAAAAAAAACTAAGTTCATCGACACGTCTTGAAATCGTTACAGAGGGACTTTTTACCCGTATGATTCAGAATGATATGATGCTGGAAGAGTACGGATTGATAATTTTTGATGAATTCCATGAGCGTAATATTCACTCTGATCTCAGTCTGGCTTTGAGTCTGGATGTTAAAAATAATCTCCGTGAAGATTTGAGTTTGCTTGTAATGTCTGCGACGTTGAATATTGATGAATTACGTGATTTTATGTTTGATGCTGATTTTTTTGAATGCGGAGGCAGAATATTTGATACGGAGATATTTTTTGCGGCTGAAAAAAATGATGATATTGTAGGAGCGGCGTTCCGTCAGGTTATGCGGATATTATCAGAGACAGAAAACGGTAATATCCTTGTATTTCTGTCCGGTGCGTATGAGATTCAGAAATTGTCTTTATTGCTCGAAAAAAATGTTGCAGAAAATGTTATAATTGCGCCTCTGTATGGAGCTTTAAGTAAGGATTTACAGCAAAAAGCTCTTCGCAAAACTTCACCGGATGAACGTAAAATCGTTGTTGCAACTAATATTGCAGAAAGCAGTGTGACGATTGATGATATAAGATTTGTTGTTGATTCAGGACGTGAAAAACGTCTTTTTTTCGACAGTTCAAGCGGCATGGATAAATTACAGAATGTGCGCATTGCCAAAAGCTCTGCAATCCAACGGGCAGGCAGGGCAGGGCGTACCTCCGGCGGAAAAGTTTATCGTCTTTATACCAGATTTGAATATGAATCAATGATCGATTATCCGGTTGCAGAAATTGCATCTGTTGATTTAGCCAATTTTTGTCTTGAACTTGCCATGTGGGGGAGTTGTGCAGATGATTTGAAATTTCTTACGCCTCCTGCCGCCGGCAGTTTGGCTCAGGGGCAGAAATTGCTCATGGAACTTGAAATGCTTGATGAAGCTGGTAATATTACCGCTGCAGGGAAAAAAGCGGTTGCTTTTCCCGGCAGCTGCCGTGTCGGCAGAATGTTTCTTGCCGCACAGGAACATGAACTTGATTCTCTTGGCTGTGAGCTGGCTGCTTTGCTTGAAGAACGTATTCTGCCGGATAAGGATATATGCCGTTCTCTTGAAATTCTGCGCAATAATCCTACTGTATCATATCGCCGTGCGTTGGATATGCTTTTGAAAGAAAAACATTTGAAGTACCGGAGACATGATGTTGAGCATATCGGAGAATTGCTTTTTGCCGGATTTCCTGATAGAGTTTGCAAACGCCGGAAAGGATCATTGAATGAGTATCAGTCAGCAGGAGGCAGAGGGGCTTTTTTGACTGAAACACTGGATGACAGACGTGGAGAATTCATAGTTGCTCCGCTGCTTGACATGGGAGATGATCGGGCAAAAATTTCTGCTTATGCAGTTTTTGACGGTAAATTATTGACTGCGGATAAAATAAAAGAGTATTTAGAAAGCAGTTTTGATGAAAAAAGCGGAGTTTTTGTTACTGAAAAAGTTACTGCTTTTCATAAAATGGTGCTTGATCGTAAAATCTCAAATGAATTTGATGAAAAAGCATTCAAAAAAGCTGTACTTGCTGAATGCCGGAAAAGGTCGTTAAGTGCAGTTTTTGCACTGGACGGAGAGGATGAAAATTTTTTGCGCCGTTGTCAGTTTGCTAATTTTTGTGAACCGGACAAGTATCCGGCAGTATCGGAGGAGATATTGCTTGAGGATGGAACTTTTGCCGACTATCTTGACAGTTCGTGCCGTTCTCTTGCCGCATTAAAAAAAGTTCAATTCAAAAATATTTTGAAACAACTTATCGGATATGAAAAGATTTTTGCCCTTGACAGTGATTATCCTGAAAAATATCTTACTCCCGGTGGTTCAAGTTTTAAAATCCGCTATAAATCTCAGGAGGCTGTTTTAAGTGTTCCTGTCAGTGAGATGTACGGAACTTCAGTTCACCCTGTACTTGGCAGGAAAAAAATTCCATTGAAAATAGAACTGCTTTCTCCGGCAATGCGTCCGGTTCAGATCACGAGTGATTTACCTGCTTTCTGGCGTACGAATTGGCAGTATGTCCAAAAAGAGATGAAGCAGCGTTATATAAAACATTTCTGGCCCGATGATCCCGTCAATGCTCTTCCCGGCAGATCCATCCGTAAAAAATAATAAGGAATCAATGATGCTTAAAAATTTATTTGCTGACAGAATATTTAATAAAAAACTTTTCATGCTTGCCTTTCCGATAGGGATGCAGAATCTTATGCTGGCTCTGGTTGCCGCCGCAGATGCTTTGATGCTGGGGCGGTTGAATCAGGATGCAATGGCGGCAGTTTCTCTTGCCACACAGATTCAGTTTATACAAAACATGTTTCTTGCAGCAATATGCTCCGGAGTCGGTTTGCTCGGCGCGCAGTATTGGGGCAAAAAAGATATTGCCGTATTGAATAAAATATTCGGCTTGAGTATTCGTGAATCAATTATAGTCTCATTGGCGTTTTTTGTCGGATGCAGATTTTTTCCTGATAAGTTGATGAAACTTTTTGCTTCAGATCCGATATTGATAAATATCGGAGTGGAATATTTGAAAATAGCAGCATGGTCGTATCTCATTACTGGAATATCGCAATGCTATCTGTCGATAATGCGTGTCAGTGAACATGCATCATATTCTGCATGGATAAGTTCAATTACAGTAATATTGAATATTATTTTTAATGCAATCTTTATTTTCGGCTTGTTCGGTGTACCGGCAATGGGCGTTAAGGGGGCGGCTTTGGCGACACTCATTGCCCGTATTTTTGAAATGTTATGGTGTCTGGGAACCGGTTTTGGAAAATCTTTCATCAAATTGAGAATAAGAACAATATTTACCTTCAACCGTATTCTTATAACAGATTTCTGGCGTTATACGGCTCCGATTCTCGGAGCTTACACTATCTGGAGTATCGGATTTACCGCTTATACGGCAATTATGGGACACATGGGGCGTGATGCGGCGGCGGCAAATGCGATCGCTGCGGTAGTGCGGGATTTGTTGTGCTGTATGTGCAATGGCGTTGCCGCAGGAAGTTCTATTATTATCGGAAATGAATTGGGAGCCGGAAATCTTGAAAAAGGTAAACTGTATGGTAAAAAAGCAATAGTAATATCTTTTATAGTCGGTTTTATATCTACAATATTGATTCTGGCAAGTATTCCTGTTATTTCAAAATTTGTTATCCTGACTGATCAGGCATATAAATATATGGTTGGGATGTTTGTGATAATGTCAATATATATGATAGGGCGCAGTGTATGTACTGTAACGATCAACGGTGTTTTTTCTGCAGGAGGAGATACCATGTTTGATCCGATAAGTTTGCTGGTATGTATGTACGGTATTGCATTGCCGTGTGCATTTCTCGGTGCGTTTTATTTTCATTTGCCGGTATTGCTGGTTTACGGGTGTACCTGTCTTGATGAGGTTGGAAAAATTCCGTGGGTTGTATTTCATTTCAAAAAATACCGTTGGGTCAGGAATCTGACCAGAGATATTTGATATAACAAAAAACATTATTATTAAAAGGAGATGTTATTATGTATAATTATGAGAAAAAAATTCCGGTAAGTGAAATGTTTGATGTGGTTGTATGCGGCGGCGGTCCTGCCGGTATCGGTGCGGCAATAGCGGCGGCTGAGAATGGAGCGAAAACTGCATTGATCGAGCGTTTCGGTTTTCCCGGCGGCATGGCAACTGCCGGTTATGTCAATCCGATGAGTGAATTTGCATACAATGGAGAACGTATAACCGGCGGGATCCCGTGGCGTTTTGCACAGGAATTAGTCAAAGCCGGAGGCGGTTTGGTTGAGGAACCGCGCTGCAATATCTCTTTTGATCCTGAAAAATACAAACTTGTTGCTGTTCGCATGTTGAAAGCTGCCGGAGTCAAACTTTTTATGAACAGTTTTGTGTGTGATGCTGTTATGGATAATAATGTTTGTACCGGAGTGATAATTACCAACAAATCAGGTATGCAGCTGGTGCAGGGGCATTATGTCATAGATGCTACCGGAGATGCAGATGTTGCAAATTTTGCCGGTTTTCCGATGCAGGAACAAATTCGTGATATGCAGCCGGGAACACTTTGTTTCGTTCTCGGCAATGTGGATACAAGTACTGAACGCATGCATATCATGCATCAGAAAAATCACCGGTTCAATCATCAGGCAGTTTTTGTGAGAGAAACTTTATTTGCATTGCGGGAGCAGGGGATAAAAGTTCCTCTTTTCGGTGGACCATGGCTCAGTACAACATTGAATGACGGTTGTATTACAGTAAATATGACCAGAGCTGCCGTCGTTGCTACAGATAATGAAGATTATCAGAATGCAGAAGAAAAAATGCGTGAAGATGTTTTTACATTGGTTGATTTATTGAAAAAACATGTACCTGAATTCAAAAAATGTTATATTGCTTCAGTTGCTGCTGTTACCGGAATACGTGAAAGCCGCCGTATAAAAGGCATTCATACTGTCACCGGACAGGAGTATGTTGAAACAGTACATTATGAAGATTCAATAGCGAGAGCCTGCCATCCGGTAGACATTCATTTGCCGGGGGATGAGGGGCAGAAACTTATGTTTCCGAAAGATGCCGGTTATATTCCATACCGCAGCATGATAAATGCTGACTATCCCAATATTATAGTGGCGGGGCGTTGTATTTCTGCGGATGCTGAAGCATTTGCGGCGATCAGAGTTCAGGCTCCGTGTATGGAGATAGGACAGGCGGCAGGAATTGCAGCTTCTTTGTGTTTGCAAAACGGCAGAATTGCTGTAAAAGATGTTTCTTTGAACGCTCTTGTGGATAAGGTTCGCCGGAGTGGTTCAGTTATATAAAAAAGTTAAATATATAACGAATAATCTGTTGGATTTTACAAAATATTTGTCATTTTGCTGAACCGCCATAGAAGCAGAGAATATTGAGTTTTATTTTACGCTTTCCCGGATTATCAGACGGTATGGCAAGGTGGTTATGTGTGGAATTTTTTCACCATTCATCCGCTTTTCTATCAAGCTGACAACAGTTTGTGCAAGCGGTTGATGTTCCTGAGTGATAGTTGTTTGCGGTGGAACTGCATAGTTTGAAAAAAATGTCTGTTCCGAAGCTATCAATGAAACATCTGCCGGAACTTCTTTGCCATACAGAGAGAGGGCATAAAGAACGGTGATTCCGGCATTCCCGCCGGGACACAGCAGGGCATCGACTCCTGCTTTCAGCAATTTTCCTGTAAGTTCAACATATCTGTCATTGCCTTTGCCGGAAAAATATATAAGGTTGTTATCTGTTGGAAAATCATATTTTTTCAGGGCATTGCGAATTGCTTTTTCCCGTTTTGAAGTATTTCCTTCTCCGGGATTTCCGTGTATTATGCAGCCGATTTTATTATGTTTGCGTTCTTTCAGGTGAGCGATTGCTATTTCCATAGCGTAATTCTCGTCTGAATTTACATAATATATGTTTTTGGCAGATTTCTGTGCGGCAGACGGCGCCCGGTCAAGAAAAATAAGCGGTTCACTGTACATATCGTCCCAATTCTGTAAATCAGACGGTTCAAGTCCGATAGCCACAGCTGCACAGAAACGTATATCCGGAAGTCTTTCCAAACTGTTGACAGGAAGTATTTCCACCCGGAAGCCATGCTTCGGAAGTTCTTGAGTAAGAGCCATCAGCAGCATGTCAATACAGCTTTGTACCGGATAAACGGAGTCATAAGGAGTTATTATTACCACATTTTTGTTTTTTTCAGAAATGCGTGGGTGATAATTATTTTCGGCAGCGATCTGCATGATTCTTTGTGCAATATCTTTATTTACTCCCGGATTTCTGCTGAAAACTCTGGATACGGTTGCCGGAGACACTCCGGCAAGTCTGGCTATTTCTCTGATATTCATGAAACTGTTTCTCCTTTTTTTGATAATATTTCAATATATCATACTTTTTTGCGAAATCAAATCAAATGTTGCAGATAATTTTTCAAATAAAAGATTTTTATTAATTTGACAAATTGGATTTATTGCTATAATATATGAGAAAGAAGTTTTTTGTTTTTTACACAGGAAGAGAAAATGAGTCAGAAAAAAGTGTTGGTCATCGGTGCAACCGGTGCAATGGGAAAGTATCTGGTACCGAAACTGGCAGCATGCGGTTATGCTGTTGATGCAGTTGCTCTTGATGATTATGATTTTAATTGTAATGTGAATTTGATAAAAGCGCAGGCAAAGGATTTTTCCTTCCGCACTCAATTATTGCAGAATAAGTATGATGGTATTGTCGATTTTATGACC